>CAMDEA010000051.1 GCA_945893045.1 Planctomyces sp. SH-PL62 | reverse complement strand
GCCTCTTGCACGATGTCCAACGATTGGACTCGCTGCCGCAATTCGGCCCCCAGCCGCGCCCGCACGACCGCCAAAACTCGCGTCGTGTAGCGGCCATAAAGCTCGTTGAGAGCCGCGGCATCGCCCGCCCGATGCTGCTCCAACAAAACACGGGTGGAAGTCACATCGTCCACGGCCAGCCCCCCACCAGAACCCGACGAAAACCAGTCCGCCAGAGGCGGATTTGGAAAATCTCAAAAATCCGCGTTCGCTTTCCCGTCGGTTCCCGCTGTTCCTGTTGCCGGCAGCAAATCAGAACGTCAAACAAAACTCAAACCAGTCCAGCAAATCCCAAACACAAGGAACCCCGTCATGTTGAAGAAACTTCTCGTCGTCGCGTTCGCAGTCACGATGGCAGCACTCGGATCGGTGAAAGAATCCCAAGCGGACAATTACGTCCGGGGACACTTGCGGTCGAGCGGAAGCTACGTCAATCCGTATTACCGCTCGAACGCCGACGGGAACTTCTGGAACAACTACAGCACTTACCCGAACGTCAACCCATACACCGGAAGCGTTGGAACTCACCGTTACCCATCGTACTCGTCCGGCCGCACGCAATACGGTTCGCCGAGCATCAACTACCAATTCAACAACGATGGCAGCGTGGACCCGTATCGCAGTGGCCTCATCCAGCGATCACGGTTTGGAATCTGGTAGACCCAGCGGTTCAACCTTCCGCACGCCGCAGCCGTCGCTCGTCCTGGAATTCGCAAGCCCACGCATATCGTCTGATTCGCTGGTCCCGCCGAGGCACTCGGTTCGTATCGAGTGCCGACGCATGGCTCAGTGAGGCCAGTCGCTTGTTTCCCAATCAACAGCCTGCGCCGCTGACTGCATCACGACTCTTGGCGGAGTCTCATCGTGATGGGTGAGCGTGCGCAGGCTGTTTTTGAAGAACTCGACACAGCAATTTGTGGAGGAAACTGATGAACCACAAAACGACAGCGTCCCAAACAAAAGCCGCCTTCGCGGAATACTTTCGCGACTGCGGATTCACCGATCCTGACTTCCACGAACTGCGCTGTCTGTCCCGAAAGAAGTACGGCAGTGACGAACAAAAGGCCGAACAGATCGCCAACTTCATCCTATCCGTCAAACGCCGAGCAGCCCGTGAGGCAACGTAACGGCCATCGGCCGTTGGGCGCTAGTCCACGGTCAGGCGAGATCGGACCGTGGGCTGGCGCGTCGTGCTGGTCTCCGAGCAAAGCCGCCTACTCCAGCGCCGACCCCAGCGAAGCGAAGGGACGAATGCGGTGGCTGAGGAAATCGACTTCGCTGTCGAGCGTGTAGATCGCGGTGATGGCCACTCAGCCGTTGCCACTGCTTGATGGCGCTGGAAAAGGTGTTAGTCCGACTGCTCACCTTCGCTCGTAGTGACCCCATTGATGGGGTCGAGCCTTTCGCGGCGAGCGAACGAGTCACGACGGTGGTGGCACTTCAACTTCGCAGATGGGATCATCGGTTGCAGTGGGATGCTGACGCACCATGACAAAAGGCTGGTCAGCCGGCGCGAAACGGTGTCGATGGCGTGGTTCCCCAATGTCATCTGACCCCGCCAATGACAACGATGGAAGGAACCCGATGGCACGACGCGATCCAGCAGGACACACAGGCACGAAACGCAGCATCCGTTTTCTGACGTTGATGATGTTGTGCTCGTTGACCGCGCTGTACGCCGCCGATCAACCGCTACCGGGGACGGCGTCGCTGACAATCCAGCAACCGCTCGATGAGGTCATGGTGGGGGGCCTTCACCGATTCTGCCTGCGCGAGTTGGCCGCTTCGCGGGTGAAGCGTGGGACTCGTTGGAATCGTGATGTCTCCAGTCCACAGGCTTACGCCGCAAGCGTTGCCGGCAATCGCGAACGATTCCGAGCGGTGATCGGAGCGGTCGATCCGCGGTTGACGGACGACCCGTCGAATCCACATCGCTTCGAGCTTGTGACGTCACTCGATCGCTCATCGGTCGTCGCGCGAAATCGCCAAGTGACCGTCCATTCCGTCCGCTGGCCGGTCCTGGAGGGGGTGACTGCGGAGGGTCTGATGTTGGTGCCTGAGACCCTGCGTGCGGGAGTTGTCGCGCTGCCGGATGCGGACTGGACGCCGGAGATGTTCTGCGGTGTCAGCGACGGCTTGCCTGAATCGGTGCAGTTCGCGCGGCGATTGGCGGAGGCGGGTTGTCTGGTCGTCATCCCGACTCTGATCAGTCGCCACGACGAGTTTTCCGGAAGCCCGCACGTCGCGTACACGAATCAGCCGCATCGCGAGTTTCTCTATCGGCAAGCCTTTGAAGTGGGTCGGCACGTCATCGGCTACGAAGTGCAGAAGGTACACGCCGCCGTCGATTTGATAGAGCAACATGCGCAGCGGCAAAGTCGTGAATCATCGCAGAAATCGTTTCCGATCGGCGTCGCTGGTGTGGGCGAAGGAGCACTGCTGGCGCTCTACTCGGCGGCGATGGATTCGCGCCTCCAGGCCAGTCTGGTCTGCGGATATTTTCAAGCGCGGGAAGAGGTCTGGCAGGAACCGATCTACCGCAACGTGTGGGGACTGTTGACGGAGTTTGGGGATGCGGAGTTGGCTGGGCTGATCGCGCCGCGGCGGCTGGTGATCGAAGCTTGCCGCGCGGTGGAAATCGCTGGGCCGCCCGCCGTCCGCGAGGGACGCCGGGCCAGCGCGGCACCCGGTCGGATCGTCAACAATCGGCTCGCGTCGGTGCGCGCGGAATTCGAGCGGGCTGCGGCGATCTATCAATCATTGGATCAGACGCAGGAACTCGTTCTGGCCGTCAGTGGTCCGGACGCGGACGGTCTCGCCGGAACGGAGGCGGCTCTGCGAGCCTTCGCCGCTGGTCTGGGAATCGACGGAGAACTCGGCGCGAAACCGGCGGCGTGGCAACTGGATGCTTCGCGGATTGGGAAGCCCAAGCAGGTTTTGCACGCTGCGACCGCTCGTGAGAAACGACAGTTCGACGAGTTGCAGGTGCATGTGCAGAGCGTGCTCCGCCAGAGTTCTCAGGTGCGTGATGCGAAATGGATACGAAATCAGGCGTCGGCGGACGAATGGGAGCGCGCGTGTCAGCCGCTGCGCGACTGGGTACATGAAGAGTTGATTGGACGTCTGCCGACGAAAGCACGTCCCCCCAATGCTCGGACACGACGGGTTCTTGAGACCGACGCCTACGTCGGCTACGAAGTCGTGCTGGAGGTCGTGGATGACGTGATCGCCTCCGGGATTCTGCTGCTGCCGAAAAACTTATCGGCCGGTGAAAAGCGTCCGTTGGTCGTGTGCCAGCACGGACTCGAGGGAACGGCGATGGACACGATCTCGCGCGACCCCAAGCCCTTCGCCTATTACAAGGCGTTTGGCGAGGAACTCGTGAAGCGTGGCTTTATTGTCTACTCGCCGCAGAATCCGTATCGCGGCGGCGACCGCTTTCGAGTGTTGCAGCGCCTGTCGAATCCGCTGCAACGCTCGCTGTTCAGCTACATCATCGCGCAGCACGAACAGACGCTGGACTGGCTGGCGACGCTGCCGCAGGTGGACTCCACGCGGATGGCGTTTTACGGATTGTCCTATGGGGGCAAGACGGCGATGCGCGTGCCGCCGCTGGTCGATCGGTATTGCCTGTCGATCTGCTCCGGAGATTTCACCGATTGGTCGCGGACGATTGCCTCCAACGAGGACCGCTTCAGCTATCTCTTCACGAGCGAGTACGAAATCCCGGAGTGGAACCTGGCGCATGTGGCCGGCTACGCCGAACTGGCGATGCTGATGGCCCCGCGGCCGTTCATGGTGGAAGCGGGGCATCGCGACGGTGGCCAACCGACGGAATTGGTTGCCGGCGAGTTTGGCAAAGTCCGACGTCACTACGACCAACTGCGAATCGGCGACCGCACCGAACTGGAGTTCTTCGACGGCCCGCACACGATTCACGGGCGAGGGACATTTCAATTCCTGCACCGGCACTTGAGTTGGCCGGAGAAACGGTAGCGATGTGGCTGAGTTGCTCCGCAACTCAGCCGGCGAGTTGCGGAGCAACTCGGCCACATGGCGGCCATCTGCCGTTCGGTGTTGCCATGCTCACGCAACCTCCACGACGCGTTTGCCGAGGACGTCCATTCGCGGCGTGACACCCAATCCCGGATCGCTGCTCGCCGCCATGAATCCCTGCTGTCGCTGCGGAGCGCCGGCCGCCGTGCTGACGGTGACATAGCTATTGAAATCCGTGCTGGTGAAACGGAACTCTTCGGGCGTGCTGTGCGCGAGGTGCGCGATCGCCGCCGTCGTGATGTCGCCTCCCCAACTGTCTTCGAGCGTCATCGCAATTCCCATCGAGACGCACAGGTCGCGAGCTTGCCTGGTTTTCGTCAGCCCTCCGAGTTTGCTGATCTTCAGATTGACCACGTCCAGCGCCAAATCGGCTTTCGCTCGCAGCAGCATGTCGAGGCTGTCGATGTTCTCATCCAGCACGAAGGGATGATCGGTGTGACGTCGCACGGCGAGGCACTCTTCGTAACTGAGGCACGGTTGCTCGATGTAGACATCGACATCGCGCACCGCGCGGACAACGCGCATTGCCTCGTGCTGAGTCCAGCCGGTGTTCGCGTCGGCGACGAGCCGATCGGTGGGCAGCAGCATCGCGCGGACGGCTCGGATGCGTTCGATGTCTGTGTCCGGATCGCCGCCGACCTTGAGCTGAAAACGGGTGTAACCGGCGGCTCGATAACCGGCGACCTTCCGCGCCATCTCGTCGGGCGACTCTTGCGAGATGGCGCGATATAGCCGCACGCTGTCGCCGAACCGACCGCCCATCAGCACACAGACTGGCAAGCCCGTCGCTTGGCCCAGGATGTCCCAGCACGCGATGTCGATCCCCGACTTCACATAGGGATGCCCCTTGAGCGCCGCGTCCATCCGCTGATTCAACTTCGCCAGCTCGCGCGGATCGCAGCCGATGAGATGCGGTGCAAGCTCGCGCAGACCCGCGCGCACCCCCTCGGCATAGGCCGGCAGATAGAACGGACCGAGCGGACAGACCTCGCCGTAGCCGGTGAGGCCGGCGTCGGTTTCGACACCGACGATCGTGCTGTCGAACACCGACACCGACTTGCCGCCGGACCACTTATAGCTCCCCTCGTGCAGCGGCAGTTCCACGCGATGAGCAAAGATGCGAGTGATTTTCATGGGCAGATTCCTTCTCACTTGGATCAGCACGGAACGCACTCGCGTCCGGTTCTGGAGGAACTCATTCACCGGGCGCGAGCGCGTTCCGGTGGATGACCTGAAGGCTAACTCCTTCACATCGAGTTCAAAATGCGCACGCCACCGCTCTCCCCGAAGTCGCTCGTATCTATCTTGGCAACAGTTGAATCGCGATGTGACGCGGGGGAGAGCCAAGCCACCTACTCCAGCGCAGTCCCCAGCCAGGCGAAGGGCCGGATTCGGTTGCCGAGGAAATCGAATTCACTGTCGAGCGTGTAGATCGCGGTGATCGCCAGATCTTCGGCGAGCACGGTCACGACATCGTTCTCGACAATCGCGTTGCTGGTGCGCGGCGCGAGCACATCGTTGCCAATCCCACCCTCCAGCGTGTCGAGGCCGGAGCCGCCGACCAGCGTGTCGTTGCCGTCTTGGCCCAGCAGCGAATCGTTCCCCACTCCGCCGCTGAGTTGATCGTGGCCTTTGCCCCCGCGCAGGACATCGTTGCCGAGTTGTCCGAATAACACGTCATCGCCATCGCCACCATCGAGGTTGTCGAGGCCAACGCCGCCGAGCAGCGTGTCGTTGCCGGCTGCGGACAGCAGCCGATCGTTCCCCTCGCCACCGTTCAGCAGATCGTCGCCGCGTCCGCCATTGAGCGTGTCATCGCCATCGCCTCCCAGCAGCGTGACCGCGACGAGCGCCGCCGTCGCGTCTAACAGATCGTTCCCCGCGCCGCCGGACAATGACCACGGTGTTGAGCCGCTCGCATTGTTGAACGTGTCCGCTTTCGAGCCGCCGACCAGGTTCTCGAAGGAGTCCCACTTCAAGATGCGTGCGGTCGATGACGTGAAGTCCTTGTATTGCTTGCCGGCGAGATCCCACGTCGCCACGACGTTCAACCCGGTGAGCGTGTCGCGACCAGCGCCACCGCGAATCGACTCGATCGCTCCAAATGTTCCGCCCAAAACTTGTTCGCGGCCATTGAAGCCGCTGGTGGAACTGCTCGTCAGCGTCAGTGAGCGATTTGCGGTTCCCTTTGAGAAATCGACGACGTCGGTGCCCGCTCCGCCATCCAGCAGTCCGGTAAAGAGCGTTCCCTCCGCGATCGCGAACGAATCGTTGCCGCCACCGCCGGAGAGTGTTTCGAATCCGTTGAAGGTCACGCCGGTCAGGCCCGACATCGTCACGGCGGTGGGTGTCAGATCGAAGACATCCGCGAAGGTGCTGGAGCCTTGCAGTTTGTCGCTCCCATCGCCGCCGAGGATCGCTTCAAAATCCGAAACCGGCAGTCCATTGATCGCGACTGTGCCACGCGCGCCGTCGGCCAGCACGGTGTCGTTGCCGGAACTCAGCGTCAGCGAATCGACGAACGCTCCGCCACCGCCGGAGATGGACTCGATGTTCGTGAACAGCGTCTTCGTCCAGCCGCTCACGCCGAAGCCCAGCGCAGCCATCACGAACGACTCGGCCGCGGTGTCGCTCCCTTGCACGCGATCGGAGCCTGTGCCGCCGGTGATCGTTTCAAAGCCCAGGATCGTGAGCGCGTTCCATTTCACGCGACCGGGAGACAGCAGTTGAAAGACATCATTCCCCGGCGCGCCGGTCAACGAGTCGGCTGTGCCGGCACCGATGAGAGTCTCGATGTCCGCGATCCCGGTCATGGTGGTCGCGGCCATGACGAGTGCGCCGCTGATGCGCAACGTGTCTGTGTCCACGCCACCTCTGAGCACATTGCCGGTCGGAGCATCATCGAGCACATCGTCTCCCGCACCGCCCAAGAGCGAATCGTTCCCAGCGCCACCAATCAGCCAATCGTTCCCCGCACCGCCATCGAGGCTGTCGGTCAAACTACCGCCGATCAGCTTGTCGTCCCCATTGCCGCCGATCTGCGTGGTCGATCCACTGAACGTCGCCGCGTCGATCACGTTCGCCGAATCGCCGCCGATCAGCCACGCTCGTTCGATCCCTGTCAGTGCGTCTTCCAGCACGCCGGCGAACGACAGCGAGCTATTGGTCAACAGCATGTCCGCGTCGCGTGAGGCGATCAAATAATCAATCGCTCCGCCGCCGTTGAGCGCATCGTTTCCGGCTCCACCGATCAGCGTGTCGGCTCCGTCGGCACCGTTGAGCGTGTCGTTGCCATCGCCTCCATTCAGAAGATCGCCGCCTCTGCTGCCGGTCAGTTGGTCTGCTCCCGATCCGCCGCGCACCTCCCCGATCCCGGTGATCGCGCCAACTCCCGTTCCCGACGACGACAAATTCACGCTGACCGCGCTGCTGAAAGCGGAGTAATCGAGCCGATCGTGTCCGCCTCCCCCTTCAATCCGCGCGACCGAACCGGTGGGCAACATCGTGAAGAAATCATCGCCGAGTCCGCCACGCAGCGTTTCGATGTTCGCGAATGTCAGCCTCGCGACTTCGCCACCATTCGTCTGTGAGACCGTCCACGCGGTCGCAACGCCCGCGATGCTCGGCACGATCAGCGAGTCGCTACCGCCGCCCCCTGACAACATCTCGAAACTCACGAACGTCGGCAACACGCCCGTGACTTTGATTCCAGTCGGACCGATCGTGAACACCTCGTTGGTTCCGTGGCCCCCTTGCAGTTGATCGACGCCACCGCCGCCGGTGATGGTCTCGAAGCCGAGCAGCGTCGCGCCATACGCGGTGATCGTGCCGTTACCACTGACTCCAAACTGATCGTCTTGATCCTGTCCCGTCACCGTGTCGAGACCAACGCCCCCTTGCAGCGTCTCGAAGCCTTGGAAGATCTGCCCCAATGAGTTGGCAACGAGCACACCGTCCGCCGTCACCGTGAAGAAATCCGCCCCGCTCGTTCCCGCCAAGACGTCGGACGAACCCGCACCTCGAATCGCTTCCACGCTGACAATCGTCAGCGCCGAACCAGACGCGCCCAGCGTCCACGTGCCGACGAAGCTGACCGCATCGCTGCCGATCCCGCCATCGAGCAGATTGTTGCCGGCCGTGTCGGCGAACGAGTCATTCCCCGCGCCTCCCGACAACGTATCGTTGCCGAGTCCTCCAACGAAGTAATCATCACCCGCGCCACCATCGAGATTGTCTGCTGCCGTGCCACCGATCAACGTGTCGTGGCCATCTCCACCGCGCAGCGTGACGGCCGAGGTCGCGTCCGCCGCATTGAGCGAATCGTCTCCCGCACCGCCATTCAAGCTCGTGGCCGCTGCCCCCCGCAGGTTGAAGTACGTGTCGTTGCCTGTGCCTCCCAGCAGCGTTTCAAACGAGTCCCACAGCAGCAGGCGACGACTCGCCGTGTCCGTGACTTGCTTGTCACCCACATTCCACGTCATCGCGATGTCTGCGCCGATCAACGTATCGTTGCGCGAACTCCCCAGCAGCGACTCGATCCCACGGAAGCCGCCGGACACCGACGCTTCGTTCCCAACAAATCCCGCCGAGTTGTTCTCCGTCAACGTCACCGCGCGGCCGCTCGACGCCGACGACCAATCGAGCCGATCGTGCCCCTGTCCGCCATCAATCACACCGCCAAACACGACGCCGTCGCCGAACACAAACGCATCGTCGCTGTTGCCGCCGCCAAGCGACTCGAACCCCGTGAATTGCAGCGGCGGGTTGAGTGGATTCCCTTGCGCCGAACCGCTCGTCGTCCCGGTGATTCGCCAGGTTGTCGAGCCGCTCTGAATGCGCAGCGTGTCGAGCGCCGCCGGATCGTCGTTGACTCCGCCATCTAACTGGCGAGTCAGTCCCGCATCCGCCACCAGGAACATCACCGTGTCGGCGAATCGCGAACCTCGAAACTGCTCGATCTCCGCGGTCAGTGCCAGTCGATGATTCGGTCGCAGCGATTGCTGAATCGTGCGCGTCAGGTCGATGCTCACGCCGCCATCCGCCGGTGAGTAATCGAGCCGATCGCTGCCACCCCCCGCCGCTTCCACGACGACGTCCGTGCCGCTGGCCAGCAGGCGATAGACATCGCTGCCGCTGCCCCCTACCAGACGATCGTTGCCCGCGGCATCCCCCAGCGTGTCGCGGCCGTCCCCACCGATCAGCGTCACCGAGCCGGAGAACCCATTCGCGTCGAGCACGTTGTCCCCCGCGCCGCCGATCAATTGTGCGAGTTCCATGTTCTGCACCGCCGCCGTGCCAATACCGCTGAGCAGTTCCGTGTCCGTCAATTGAAAATCGACATCTCCGCTGCCGGTGAGCAGGTCAGTCCCGGCACCACCGTTGAGCGAATCGTCTCCGAGGCTGATCGTGATCGTGTCGTCATCCGCTTCGCCGAAGACGGAGTCGTTGCCGATGCCGCCATCCGAGGCATCATTCCCGACACCGCCGCGCAGGACATCCTGCCCCAGCTCGCCCAGCAGCACGTCATTGGCACCAAGTCCGTTCAGCGAGTCATCGCCGTCACCGCCGCTGAGCGAGTTCACATTGTCGTCACCGATCAACGTGTCGTTGCCGGCTCCGCCACTGACATTTTCAAACTGCGCGATCTGGCCGACAGTCCCTGAGAACGTCGCGAGTCCGTCGCGCAGCGACACCGACACGCCCGACGTGAAGGCTCCGAAGTTGAGCCGATCGGTCCCCGCGCCGCCGCTGATCGTGCCGCTCCAACTGGCCGTCGGCGAAATATGAAAGAGGTCGCTGACTTCGCTGCCCGTCAACGATTCGATCTGTGTGAAGCGGATCAATCCAGTCGCCGCGCCGCGCACTTGTCCCGTCCCATCGCCGGTGACGAACCAATCCCACGCTCCGAAGTTGGTCCCGTTCAACAGCGTCAACTGATCCGCGCTGGAGTTCGCGCCGTCGAATTCCAGCACACCCCCTTTCGACACCGGCGTCCCGGCCGAGAAATCGAGGCTCAATTGCAGCGACTGTCCCGCGTCCGCGCTGATGACCAGCGTGTCGAACGCCGAGACGGTCGTCTGCGTACCAACCAACGGTGTCGTCGCCGCCGCGCTGGCGAACAGCGCGACCGAGTTCGCCCCGGTGCGGCGCAGCACCACGCTCCCGCTGGCGTGCAGCTCGACGCGCTGTCCCGGTTGGATGTCATACGTGCTGACGACTTGCTGGTACTCGCCCCAAGTGCTGTGAAACAAAACCTGCGTGCCGTCCGACGAGGCGTTGACGATCGGCTGAGCGATGTAGCTGTCGCCGAACTGCGAGCGATGTCTCGCCAGCACGATCGCTCCCTCCGGGCCGCTCGGTTGTTCGAGGTTGATCGCGACGATCGCGCCTTGATAGGCCGGCGACGATGCGGTGAAAGGATTCGTGCCGCTGTAGTACGACGCGAACACGTAACCGGGATTCTGTGTGTTTGTCGCTGTGATGTCGCCGAGCGTCTCACGACCCGGCAGGATGTTCTCGAAGGCGGGATTCGTAAGGGCCGCGAACTTGTTGGTCGTCGGATCGAACCGCACCACCTGTCCGATGACGTTGCCTCCCGCGAGGTACTCGATGTTCGGACTGACGAGACTGTCTTTGCTCCACTTGCCGGGCTGTCCGACGACATACACCGTGCCGCTGGCACCTTCCGCGAAGACCGGATGATGCCATCGCATCGGGAAGAAGCCGTTCAAGCGCACGTCGTCGCGCCGCAGCACGGGGATGTCCTCCGTGGGCCTCGGTGTCACCGGCATGATGTGTGGTGCGATCGTGCCGCTTGCCAGATTCACATCCAGCAATCGAAACGCCGCTCCCTCATCGCTGAGGTAGCTGACCATGATCGCGCTGCCATCCGAGGCCACGTAGAAGTCATCCACGTTCTCCGGCGCGCTGCCATAAGGGAAGCCCGCTGAGCCGGCCGGCGCAGTCAGCGTGAAACTGCCAACCACCGGATCGACCCAGCGATCCGCATTCTCCGACGTGTTCGGCAGCGGCGCGGCATCCAGATCGACGACATACGCATTGAGCACCGACCGATCGAAGTCGTTCGGATTGTTCGCGCTCCGCGGATTGCCCAGCAGCACCGTGTAGTTGTGCCCGTTCTCCGGGTTGAAGAAGAGCGAAGTCTTCGACGTGTAAATCAGACCGCCCACTTGCCACGGATCGAAGGAAGTGAAGACCAGCGTCTGATCCAGATGTTGATAAACCTGATGGATGCCGCTGGGATCATTCACGCCATCGGTAGCCGTCAAGTAGCGATACTTCTTCACGCCCGATGATTCACCATCCGGCCCGACGCCGGAAACGAATCCGTATTCCACATGCGGCTCGGCGGGATTCAGGCTCCAGCGCCAATTGCGGCTGGGGATTGTCGCCGTGACGGGCGTGATCCCCGACGACGGATCGGCAAGCTGATTCGCATCGAGCAACAGATTCCAATTCGTCTGCCCCGCTTCGTTCGGTCCGCCGAGCGGCGAGACGAAGTTGACCAGATGAACCAGATCGCTCGTCACGTTGAAACTCGGCGTCGTGACATAGGGCGAGCGTACCAGTCCGCCCCAGAGATGCGGCTCATCGGCAACGTCTCCCAGCCGACTCGCCGTCAACACCTCGGTTCCCGGTGCGCCTCCCAACCGAGTGATCGTGCCGTGGATCGCGGCAACCGATTCACCAAACGTGGGAGGGGACGCATTCAAATCCGGCGGGACCGATTGCCGCCGCCCATCCGGCACCAGTTGCACCGCTTTGTAGCGATCGTCGTTCGCTGACAGATCGCTGAGCACATCGTTCCCACCCAACTGCGGATCGCCCGCCGTGTCCGAGAATGACAGCAACTCATCCGACACGAAGAACCAATCGTCTCCGCTGCCGCCGGTCAGTGTGTTCGCAACATAATCCTCGAACACGGTCTGTCCGACATCGTCATTCACCGGAGTGGTCCACAGCGCCGTCGTCCGCAGCGGCGACTGCGATCCCGCCTGCACGATCAGTACCGAGTTCGCCTCATGCGTCGTGCGCGGCCCCAGCGTGCGATCGACGACCAGAATCTCCGTGTCCGGATCAGCGGTCGCGACGCGAGAGACAATCCGCACGACTTCGTCGTCGATCCGCGCGAGGAAGTTCGTCCCCGACGGCAACTCGCCCACATAATTCGCCGGATCAAATGCGGCCGCCAACGAAGCGGGCACGACGAACCGCGTCGAAGTCGCGGTGATGTCTTTCGCCTTCAGCGAATTTGCTGACAGTGGATCGACCCGCCCGTCGCCATTGTCATCGACTCCCAAGACGACGATCCGGGTCGGCGCGATCTTCTGCCGCCGCACCTCGCCGTTCGCGGCCGACGCCAGCCAGAGATCGCGCACGTCGTTCGCTCCGCTGAGCAGACTCACCTCGAATTCGAGCGTTGCTCCGATCAACAGATCGTTACCGCTGCCGCCATCCAGGCTGTCGCGACCAAAGCCGCCGATCAACACATCGGCTCCCGCGCCGCCGGTCAGGGTGTCGTTGCCCAATCCGCCGATCAGCAAGTCGTCGCCGTCGCCACCATCCAGCCGATCCGCTCCGACACCGCCGAGAACCGTATCGTCACCGCTGCCCCCGAACACGACATCGTCACCCGCGAAGACGGTGACGCCGTCCTCTCCGAGACCGAGATCAAGCCATTCGTGAAATGCGCTCCCCGCCACGCGATCGTCGCCACCAAACGTGGAGACGATCACGCCGAAATAGCTCGGTACGGACAGCGATCTCGCCTCGTCGAGATTCGCCGGTGCCGGCCATTGATCGCCGATCACCGCCGCCTGCTGCAATCCAAAACCACTGGTCACGCCGGTCAGGTCGATGACGTTCGCACGTTCGTCCCCCACGACGACCACGCGCCCCACCAACGCCGCCGGCAGATTGAGCAGCGTGTCTTGAGTGCTCGTTTGCTGAACGCTCGCGACCGAACCGTTGATCGTGACCCGCACAGCCTCGAACGAGACTCCGTTGGCGGAGTTCACCGACTGACGGCCGATCGTCACGGTGGAAGCGGACGTCTCGGCCAGTTCGATGACCAGCACGCCGGGCGTTTGCAGATCGCCGGTGAACGACACCGCGCTGGGCAAGACGCGCGACTCCAACAGCTCCGCCGCGAGCGATCGTCGCCAGCCGCACGGCTTCTGCCGACGATGACGACTCGCGCGAACGCGCCGAGGAATCGCACGGAGCCAATCAATCAGACGCATGAAGAACTCCGCGCACAACGTCTCCGAAACCGGTGACTTGTTGATCGTGCGCGCGGGGCGAGCCTTCGCAAGCTGTCAACCGCGTCATCGCGGAGTTTCCCTGAAAGACGAGGCCGGTTATGTCGGCATCCGCACGGCAGGTTTGATCGCTGTGAGACGCGCCGTAATTTCGACGCTTGCAATCGCTGCACTCGGTGAGTTCATCAGGCCGAAGTTCCCGGCGTAACAATGCTGCCGACCGCGCCGATTACCGCAGTCAGCGCGGATGATCCGGCCCCGCCAGGCCGAAGCCGGAACGGATCAGCGGGTCGTCGAACATGCCGGGATGCAGCGTCGCGTTGTTCAAGAAATTCAGAGCCACTCGGATGCGACCGCGATAGCCGGTCGTGCCGTCCAAGCCGGACTCAATTCCGATCAACAGGGCCAGCCGCGCTTCGACTCCGTAGTAGCCGGCGAATTGGCCGGTCGGCGTCGAGCGCCGCGTCGCCGTGAGCACTTCACGCCACGTCCGAAAATAGCGCGTCGAATCTCCGGACTCGGAAACCTGTCCGATCACCAGGCGACCGGGAGCGGCGTACTCGCGGTTGTAGCTGGGGTTCACGAACAGTGCGGTTTGAATCCGCACGACTTGATCGCGGAAGCGCGTCCCTCCGGTGAAGCCCAGTTGCAGAGCGTGCTGAATCGACCAGGCCAGGTAGTCGTACATCCAAAGCTGTGCGAACCGCTGATGATCATTATCGACCTCGGTGCCATAGCCCGGCAGCCACGCCATCTGCAACGGTCCCGTATGTCGTCTGGTCCAATCATCCAACCACGTCAGGTTCTCGCGCACGATGCGCTGAGACTCCCTCCGCTGCGGATCGTTGTCGGGCAGGTAGGCCGCGGCATCGGAGATGTTTCGTAATCCCCAGGCGAAGCCGCGGACTTGATTCGTCACCAGGATGCCTCGGCCGGAGCCAGCGGCCGCGTTGCCACCGGCACGGCTGGCGTCGTCGGTGGGCGAGTTTCCCGGCCACGTTGAAAGCACCGCGTAGTTCGCCCAGAAACCGACCTCATCCGCGTAGTAATGATCGCCGGTCAGCAAATACGGAACGAGCGCCAGACCACCCGGCACATGCGCGTTGTCGGGCAGAAGCGGTGAGCCTCCCCAGTTCGCGCTGCGCTGATGTTCTTCACCGCGCGGGTCAAACCAGAAGTTCGGCCGCTCGGCCAATGAGATGAGCCGTCCGTCGGAGGCTTCACGCAAATGGATCGGCCACGAACCGGCCAGATCACCCAGCCGCAGCAAATAGTCCGCTTGCTCCGGACGTTGGTGAACGAGGTATCGCGCCGTCCAATCGGTGTAGGGAGCGATCTCCGGACGTCCCGCGGGCGAGCCCATGTACGGATTGAGGTCGCCTGGTCCGAGCAGATCAAACTCCGATCGCAGTTGTCCCTCCTCGTCGAACGCCGAATCAATCACGTCGGTCACAGCGGTGGCGTAACGTGGCAACGCTCCACTGCGAAACAACGGCTCCAAGTCGGGAGTCACGGCCGATGCGGTCAGACCAAAATCGAATCGCTGAATGAACCGCGTGCCGCTCCCCATCGCGATGTCACCGCGATCGAACAGCAACTCATCGAGCAATCCGTTGCGGTCGGCGTCGGCCCAAATCTGCACGGCCAAGTTTCGCAACTGGTTTTCCGCCGTGTCGTCCGCGTTCTCGACTGTCACAGCCAGTCGCCGCGCGCCGTCGAGATACGTCCGCTGATCGAACAGCACCCGCAGGCCCGACAACGGTTGCCCGTCGCCGTCGGTCGGGATGACGGCCCAACGTCCTTCCGTGACCAGCGGACCAGCGAGCCACAACGAATCCGGTTGCGTGGCCGTCGGCATCACCGCGATCGCGGTTGACTCATCAGTTGTATCGGTCCCATCCGTCCCATCGGTCGTGAACCGCACCTCAACCGGTGTCGCATCCATCGCGACTTGTCCCGGAACACCGAACGCGGGAGTCAGCGCATACGAACCAACCTCTGAGACCTCCGCGGTCACAACGGCAAAGCGAATCGAACCATCCCCCCAGCGTGTCTTCACGTCCGTTTGCGTCGGCAGCGATCCAAGCTGCAACGACTCGAACGCCGCATCCGGCGGCAGCGCTTGTCCGAACGTCGCCCAGCCTGGCGTCAGTCCCACCGTGGCCAACGTTTCCGTGGTCGCGATCGGACGAACCCCCAGGCCAGCGAGCGTCCAATACAGATTCGCGCCACCACCATCGATCAGCCGCACGTTCAATTGCCCATCGCTCACCGTGACACGATAGGTCTCGCGCAGAAACCTGCCGCGTGCCGCTTCCAACCCGGTCGCGACGCGGTTGCCTTCCAGATCAATGTGGACCCGATTGAGTGCCGACGCCGAATCTCCCAACTGCAACACGACGTCGTACACACCATTCGCCACGTTGACGCGAAACGTGTTGTCACGTCCGAAATGAATGTCCCGCGTCAAATCGGGAGCAGTCGCATCGCCGACTCGCCGATCCACCGCACGAATGCCGCTGGTTGACCCCCAGCCCCAACCTCGTGCGTCGGAATACGTCACGATCGTCGCGCGCGTGAAGCCGGCCTCGACGGGCGATCCTGCGGTGCCGAAGTCGAATCGCCAGCCGGTCATGACTTGCCGAGCTTCCAGCCCTTCGATGCCCGCCGCCGCGGCAATGCGATTCGTGCGATGCGAACCAACCCGTCGCCAGGTCAGCCGCTTGAGCCAATCAAAAAAGAACGTCCCGCGCATCGCCTGCTCCACCGCGCCCGCAGCCCCCATTGATGTTGCCGCAGCGAGCGTGTTCGGTGAGACGATGCGCGTCAATTTGCGAATCGCATGGCCGCGAGGATTCCAGGCGTCGCGCGGCCAATGCAATCGGTTGTGGCATTTCTGCCACGCGAATGTTGCCGTATGGCATCATTCGCACACCCGACCCCGGCACAAGGTCGGCATAGATGCGTTGATAGCTCCGCACGAACATCGTCTGATCGAAGTGCCGCTCGGCCAGCGTTCGCGAGCTTCGCGACAGCGTGTCCCAATCAGCGGCGGCCCGATCGACGGCTTCAGCCAGCGCCGCACCGTGCGATTCACAAACAATGCCGGCAGCGTGCTCGCTGACCAACGGAGCGAGTCCGACGATTGGCGAGCAGATCACCGGCCGGCCACAGGCCAGGCTCTCGATCAACGAGTTCGGCATCGGCTTGCAACGGTTGAGATCGGTGAAGGGAGCGACCGTGACGTGAGCCTGCGCGTACTCGGCCGCCATGTCCGTCACACGGCCGACGACGAGATCAACGTTGTGCAACCCACGCTGTTCGATCTGTTGGCGAATAACCGGCAGGCTGTCGCCCCACGGACGCCACAGCAAACGGAACCGGATCTGCGGCCGCAGCGCCGCGGCCTCAAGGATCGCTGGCAAGCCGCGCGCGTCGAGCCACGACGACTCCTCCGGGCTGGAGGCGAAGAGTACCGTGAATGGCTCGGCGGGACGTTCGCTCGGATGGAAGCGCTGCAAATCCACGGGAGGCAGCACGAGCCGGATACGATCGTCGTCGATTCCCAGGCGGTGCAGATCATCGCGGCCGGCTGGGTGTTCGGCGACGAAGCGATCAACGCGATCCAGCAGCGAGCGTTCGACCGGAGCGCTCATAGCGGCGGCGGTCAACACCGTCGGACGACGGCGGCGACCTTCCAGATAAAACCAGTCGCCGACCGAGCCGAACACATGATTGATTTCAAACAGCGGCTCCAGCAATCGCGTCGCGGCTCGAAACAACAGATGCAATTTCGGATGCAAACAGAACCCGCGCGTCGGCGACAGCAAGGCCCAATGACGATGACTCAAGCCCCAACTGACGCTGCTCGGAAAGCTGCGGCGCAACAACGCGACCTCGGCCGAGATCGCTTCCATGTCAGCCTCGAATGCGCTCGTCCAAATGGCTACGCGCGGCGGCATGTCACGATCCATTCCAGGCCATCGCGAGCGGGCAGCGCTTCCAACCCACGCACGATCAGGCGATTGAGCACGGATGACCGCGGGCCAATCAGCGTCTCGCTGAGATATTGCCAGCGATACCGCTTCTGCACGGACTCCAAGCGGATACCGGTGAAGCCGGCGGCGGTGAGTTCGCTGCGCAATTCGGCCTCGCGGTAGAGCACGTCGTAGACCGGATACGACTCCGGAGTCGCGTCTCGCAGCGGTTTCGATTGGCGTTCGTTGACGGCATCGAAGACCAGCGTGCCGCCCGGCTTCAAAACGCTCGCGATCTGCGCATACAGCCGCGAACGGTCGTCGTTGTGGAAGTGACGGATGAATCGAAACGTGTAGGCAAAGTCGAACGTGCCCGGCTCAAACGGCAACTCGAAGGCATTGCCTTGGACGAACTCGGCCCCGTTGCGACACGCTCGCCGGCCTTCTTCGATCATGCCTTCGTTGAACTCCAGACAGGTGAGTTGCCCGGCCGGCCGCACGTCGCGCGTGACTCGGCCAGGACCAGGGGCGATCTCCAGTGCGTGAGCCGGCCGCGTGTCCGTCATCACGCGATTCACGGCGGCGACTTGCCGCTCGTGCAACACGCGGTTGAGTTCGCTGCAAAACCGCTCGGCCACGTAGGCCGACGCGGTTCGCGTCCCCGAATAGGCCGATTGAATTTCGTGTTCGCTGCTGAGCTGAGCGGTCGTCATGGAATTACCTTGAGGCATAAAGCGTCTGGAAACTTAGGTCACACGCCGATGGCATGCCGATTCTTTTGGAGAGAATGAAAGCGTCCTATCGAACGGTTTTGGCGGTCACTTGGGCATTGTCGGAATTCTCGGTTTATTCGGATTTGAGCGGACGATCGACGCGGTAAACGACGACGTGCTCCGGTGAGTTCAATTCCAAAACGAGTTCGAGTTGAGGTCGCGGTTCATCCAGCAGACGGCTGGTGGTGGAATGCACCGCGTGCTGAGTGTTGGACGAGACCGTCAGATAAACGGCTCGGTTCGCCGGTTCGTGCTGGTCGATGTAGGCCAGCACGGTCTCGAGCCGGTTCGGCGTGAGATATCGCCGCTCCCAGCCCGAGTAGTACGCGGTCGTTGCTCCGAATTCATACATGACTCCCGGCGGCAAGTTCGCATCACGCAGACGCAGCCCGGCATCACGTAATCCCGATCCGGCGGCGAACGATTCCGATCGCGTCCAGCGCGGGAAGCGCGTCGTTCCTTCCAACATCAACAAGCCGACCACGCCACACAGCAACAGCACGACCACTCGGCGCTGCGAGCGCAGGCCGACGGCAATCGCTGTCGCGGCGAACAACGACAACGCGGGGAGTGCCAGTTGGAGATTCTTCGATCCGCTGACGTCGTACGCGGCGACGATCGCGAGATACGGCAAGCTCGCCAGTAAGCAGAGCACCAGTCGGCGATCGCCGCGCCGCCACAGGACGAACGCGCCGCTCACCATCAAGCACAGAACTGCCGACGCCAGCCACCAGCGGAAGTAGGTTTCAGTAAACGCGGTGACGAGCTTGCGACAATTGTGGCCAAAGCGTTGGAGTTCGTTCGTCAAAGACGTATCGACCGGAAAGTATTCGAGTCGCAGCGTGTCTTCGTCGATGTACTCGCGCGGCGTGCCGAAGAAGGCCGCTCGGCCGGCCGCGAGATTGACGTCGCTCTTGTTGGAAATGGTCCACCGGCCCGTGTGCTCGTGCAGGTAGGCGGCGTAGGGCAGCAGGCTCGTGACACAGACCGCGCTGGCGAGCAATCCACGCTGCATCGTGCGTCGATCACGTTGTCGCAGAACCTCGATCGCGCACCACAGAGGCAGTACGAGCACGCACTCGGGGCGAGTCAGCGTCGCCAGGCCGATGACCAATCCACTCCAACCGGCGCTGCGGAATGTCGTCGGCTGACGCAACCACAGATGCAGCCCTAACAATGACAAGCACAGGGCGAGCGATTCGGAGAGTGCTCGGCTGGCGTAGATCTGAAACGTCGGATTCGTCGCCAACAGCGCAGTCGCGATGCAGGCCACCAACCTCGGCCGGAGTTGGTGTGTAGCCGACTCCACCGCGCGGCTCAGGATGAGTACCGTCGTGCGATCGAACAGCAACAGCGTCGCGGCGGCCGCGATGACGCTGAGGAGACGCGCGACGACGAACGGATCCAGCCAACCTCCCAAACTGCTGAGTCCGATCAGCACGGGATAAACGGGCGGGAACCACAGCTCAGGTTCGCCGAATGGATTCGTGAAGCGGCCGGTCGTCACCAAGTTCACGCCGCCAGTGACGTATGAGATCTCGTCCGCCACGGCGACAGAGTGAGTGCCCTGCCAGGACACCGCGACCGACACTGCGAAGACCACTAGGATCAACGCAACCGCGAGACGGCTTTCGCAGAACTGCTGAAATCGAGAAGACATGCCGCACCGACCCCACGAAACGATGGGAACCAAACGCTGATCTGATTTTTCCGGATTCACGTTTTTCGGAGTTCCGGATGACGAGTTTGCCAACGCGCTTGAACGAACTCTGTAAACGGCTTCCCGAACAGCAACGCTGCCCACC
This sequence comes from Planctomyces sp. SH-PL62, assembly GCA_945893045.1. Classification (GTDB taxonomy): domain Bacteria; phylum Planctomycetota; class Planctomycetia; order Planctomycetales; family Planctomycetaceae; genus SXKJ01. The sequence goes on along the minus strand of CAMDEA010000051.1, from coordinate 27,373 downwards.
CCAGCCACGCGAGCACCGACAGTGACCAGCCCGCGATCAACGACAAACCCCACGCTTGTTGACAGGCGATCCAGCTCAGCACCATGCCCAGGACAATCTCGCCGCAGCGGCGGAGTGGATACGGATAGACGTCGATCCGGCGGTAGCGGAACAGCCCACACGCGGAGAAGCCGGCGTAGCTGATGACACTCGCCCAAGCCGCTCCCGCCGCATGAAACCGAGGAATCAAGAGGACGTTGCACGCGATGTTCAGCAACGCCGCGAAGAAGTACACCGGGACCAGGTTCAGCGTCTGTCGCGTCAGCATGATCGGAACGCGGAAGTGCTCGTGCAGGCTGAAGCACAAGAAGCCGAGGCAAATGATCGGCACGAGGTCGGCGGCCGCGACGTACTCGGCGGTTGTCAGCACGCTCAGCAGCGGTCGAGCAAACAGCGACGCGGCCAACATCACCAGCGACAAGCCCGCGACGAAGTGCTCGAACACGACCGCGTACTGCCGTTTCGCGTCCGGCGATCGAGCGATCTCGTACACGAGCACGCCCCAGATCGCCGAGAACGGCACCAAGCACAGCATGTTGACCGCCTGCCCAATTTTGTACGCCAGCGAGTACAGCCCGACTTGATCCAGATCGACCCACACACGCAGGAAGTAGCGATCGGCTTCGTGAATCACCATCGACAACAACGCCGTCGCGATCAGCGGACTTCCGAAGCGCAGCAGCTTGCCCGCCATGAGCCGATCGAAGACACAACGGCCTCGGCTGCCGCAAAAGATCACAAACAATGTCAGCGTGTAAGCCGCCGTCGACAACAGATTGCCGATCAACAGACCGGCGATCCCGTCGCCGCGAACCACCAGGAAGTAGACGTTGAGGCCCACGTTGAGCAACAGCCGCAGAAACGACAACGACACAAACAGGGCCGAGCGTTTTTGGACGCGGAGATACGCATCGAAGACTTCGGTGAACGTTCCGAACCACATCGTCGCCAACGCCAGCACGTAGAAGTGCGCTCCGTTGGCAATACTGGAGCCGAGCGTCACCTCGGCCAGCCAATCGCGAGCCAACCACAACGGCGCGATCAGCATTCCCGATGAGATCGCCACATAGCTTAGTCCGGTCCACCAGACTCGATCATGCCACTGCTCGCCATCGACATCGAAATGGAACCGAGTCACCGCCGATGCCATCCCCCCCCCGATGAGCACCGCCAGAATCCCGGCCGTCAGATCAAGGATCGCCACGACTCCGTAATCCGCCGGAGACAAGCAGCGCGTGTACAACGGCAACAGCAGCAGCGAAGCCACTCGGCCCAGGACTTGACCGATGCCGTAGATCGACGAGTGCTTCAGAAGATCGCGGTGAAGTTTCATACGCTCAATCCGGGGTCAGGTCTTCAAATTTCAATTTTGGCTCGACGATCAACCACTGACTTCCAATTGGAGTTGAGGCGTTGAATTGAGTTGCTCGCAGTTCGCGGGGCCAAAATTGAAATTTGAAGACCTGACCCCGGTTCCCTGTGAGTGCAGTCTCAACGCGCCGCAGCCCAACAGTGCGACGTAGTAAGGAATCTCCAGTGCTTCGAGGCTCACGAATTGCGCGGCCACGGAGAACCCGGCCAAGGACACAACCACCATCCGCGCCGTGACGATCAGCCACGGATCGGAGACAACGGTTCGCTTCCAGGTCAGCATCCAGCAACGAGTCGTGCAGAGCAGGTAGAACCCGGCCAGCAGAATTAAGCCGGGAAAGCCCAGTTCGGCACCAGTCTGCATCCACAGGCTGTGAGCTTCTTTGCCGGCGGGCCAGCCGTACTTCGGAGCGATCACCGGCCACTGATTCGGGCCGCAGCCCATGATCGGGTGATGTTGCATCACGTCCCAGCAATCGCGCCACAAATCGACACGACTCTGAGCGGATGCTTCGCGCTCACCTTTCTGATTGGTGAACGACGAGGCGAATCGCTCGCGGACTTCCGCACCGGCCAAATAGAAACCCATGCACGCCGCCACAGCGAACGCGAAGTAATGCCGCGGCCGCTTCGGGATCATCACGAACGCGGCCGCTCCGCTGACGAGCATCGCCATCATGCCGCCGCGCGAATACGAGAACAGCACCGCATGCCCCATCAGCGCGGCCAGGCCGAAGGCCAATCCCTTCGCGAACAACGACTCGGCATGCAGGCCGAGAAAGAACGTCAGGCCGAGCGCCGTGACCAGCGCGATCGCCGCGCTGTTGTTGTCCAAGGCTCCGAAGCCTTCGGTCGCCAGCGTGTTGTAGCCCTGGAAATAGTACAGGTTCATCTCGAACGCGACGTAGCCCTGCGTGATCGCGATGCACCACGCCAGTTGTTTCAACTTCGCGACCGAGTCGATCGTCGTCAGACCGATGAAGATGGGGATAATGATCTTGGCAAACGTCTCGATGAACAGCCACGCGGCCTCTTGATTCGGAGCGAAGAACGCCCCGAACCCCGCCCACGCGAAGAAGGCCAGCAACACACCGAGCACCGTGCCGCCGCTCCCCGTTTGAAACGTCGCGCGCTTCGAGTACGTCCAGCCAATCATCATCGCCAGCGCGACCGCCAGGCTGTATCGCCCGGAGGTCACCGCCCACGGCCACATCGCTTCCGGCTTGACGATCGCCAGCACGACATACGCCAGCAATCCGTAGAACGGATTGAACAGACCGCCGGCGACTCCGCCAGAAGTCACGAGATAGGTGAAGAGGAGGCCCTTCATGAAGTGGCCTCCGCGGCCGTCAAATGGGACGAATGGGACGCATAGGACTTATCGGTCCAATCCGTCTTATTTGTCCCATCAAGCTGCCCCAACAACAGCTTCGGCAGTGATTCCAAACACTGTTCCCAGCGGTGATACGCCGTGACATACGCCAGCGCGGCCGTGCCAAGTTCGTCGCGCAACGCAACGTCATCAAGCAACTCGGTGACGTGCGACACCCACTCATCCACGTTGCTCGCGCGCAGCAGATGCGCTCCCGATTCGACCTGTAAACCGACGATCGGTTCCGGCGAAGCGACGATCGCTTTACCCATCGCCATCGCTTCGAGCACTTTGTTCTGCACGCCGCGCGCAATCTGCAACGGCACCACGACCACTGCGGCCTCGGCCAGATACGGCCGCACATCGGGCACGGTGCCGACGACTTCAACGCCGGGAATCTCCGCCAGCGCTCGGACTTCGCGTGTCGGCTCGCGACCGACCAGACGAATCACCGCGTTCAGCTTTTGCTCGCGAATCCGCGGCCAGACATTGCGGCAAAACCAAATCGCACCGTCAATGTTCGGCTTGTAATCGAGTGCGCCGACAAAGACGCAGCCTTCGTTGAGTCGTTGATTGCTGGCTGCTGTTTGGCCTGAAGGGCCGCAACTCGACAGCCCAGGGCAACGCCCTGGGGTATCGGAATCGAATGGAGTTAAGCCCTGAAGGGGCGACACAATGTCGTTCGCGAGTTTCGCCCTTTCAGGGCTTAGCAATTCTGGGTTCGACTGACCCAGGGCGTTGCCCTGGGCTATCGAGTTGCGGCCCTTCAGGCCAAACCCTAAAGCCTTGTCTTGAGAATCATTCGGCGGCATGGCCGGCCACGGCCGGAAGAAATCGACATCGACACCATTGGAGATCGCCGTGATCGGTCCGTTCGGGCAGAACGCGCGGAAGATGTCCGCCTCGGCTTCACTGACAACCAACAAGCGATGAGTCCAGGTCGCGAGACTCGCTTCGAGCGTCCGCATCCGCTGACCTTCGTGCCGATACAACCAACCCTTCGGCCCACGAGTCGCGGCGGCGTAATCGAGCCACTTTTGGCTATCGACATCAATCAAGTCCACGCTCGCCTTCGCGGAACTCAACGCCGGCAACCGCAGGTACGGAGCCAGCGCCGATGACGACGCCAGCGTCGCATCGAACGGAGTCGTCTCACTCCAGTCGTTCAGCAGTCGCGTCAAACCCGGCGATTGAAACGCCCCTTCGCTGATCGTCCGGCCGCGCAAGAGTGACAGACCGGCTCGCATCCAACGGAATCGCTTTTCGACAGGCACGATCCCAACGCGCACGCACAGCCGATTCAACTCGCGATGCGTCTCCTCTGACACTGGCTCGTCCGCCAGACAGGCCAACGAAACATCCGCATGTTGCGACAGATGCCGCAGCATGTGATACGTCCGAATGCGGTCCCCCCGATTCGGAGGATGCGGCACGCGGTGAGTCAGGTAGAGAAGGTTTGGACGTGACACAGATGCGACCTCAGTACAACCCGTCGATTTCCAAATCAAAAGTTGGACCGCTAATGGACGCTAATCCTCGCTAATTCTGATTAGCGTTGATTAGCGACGATTAGCGGTTCAATGTTTCCTGCTGTTGTGATTCGAAGTCCTGATGATTCCAGTGACTCGCTCATCGTTCCGAATTCAAACCGCGGTAACAGCCAGTTCAGTTTGCGTTCGGTGGACGCGAGGTTTTGGTAATGACGAAATCGGGAACGGAGCGAACCGGCCAGGCGCGGTTGGTCGGGGTCGATTTCCCACGGGTGGATGTAGAACATGAAAGGTTGGCCGAGACGATTCACTCGGCCCAACAGCCAAGCGGTGACTCGCGCGGGATACAGCCGGAAGTAGCCACCGCCGGAGACCGGGATCGACATTCGGCAGACACGGCAGATCGAACCGGGGAACTCGCGCAGTTCGCCGGCACTGGTCGAGAGGACGTGCGGAAACGGATCGGCTCCGGGGATTCCGTAGCGGTCGTGGTGGATCGGATAGATGCTCGAATCAATCTCGAAGCCGAGTTCCGCCAGCACGTCGAGCGCCCACAAGCTGCGTTCGGTGATCGAGAAACTCGGCGCGCGGTACAGCGTGACTGGGTCGCCGATGATGTCTTCGAGCAGTTGCTGAGCGTGCCGCGTGTCGTCGCGGAATTCCTCCGGCGTCAAATCGTAAACCAGCCGATGCCAATAGCTGTGACAACCGATCTCGTGTCCGGCCCGCGCGATCTCCCGAATCAGTTGCGGGTGACGCTCGGCCACCCAACCGAGAACGAAGAAGGTGGCGTGAACCTCGGCCTGCTCCAGCAATCGCAGCAGCCGCTGTGTGTTCTGCTCGACCCGGCTGGGGAGGTCCGCCCAATCGCGCGACGCAATGCGATCCGCGAACGCCGAGACATGAAAATAGTCTTCGACGTCAACGGTCATCGCGTTGGTGATGGGCAACGAGTGCGTCATGCGAAGGAGCCTCCGCGGACAAACATTCCGCCACTGGGCTTGCCCCAGTGGTTCCCGCGCTCTGCAGCTACGGGCCGCAACCACGCCGTTGGTCTCTCGACCGAATCGCGAAGCGGTTTTTGAGCGTTGCACGCCGTAGCTGCAGAGCGCGGGAACCACCCCGACAAGCGGGGTGGCGGCGAGGAACCGAAGACTTCGCGCTGAATCTCGACCAGCAGCAGTCGCAGGAAGTCGTCGATCGGTGCGGCTTGTGATTTCTGCGATCCGAGCGGCCGTTCGCAGGTGACGGATAGCTTGAAAAGCACCGGGTTGCCGGCGAAGGCGAGCCGCGGGCTGTCGGGGACCGACCAGGTTCCGTGGGTGCTCCAGGCCCAATAGATCCGCGGTTGAGTCTGCTCCGGGCGAGTCGATTGATCGAAGTCGGCGATCGCGAAGACGTGTCGTGCGCCGCCGTCATTGGATAGGTCAATCACCGTCTCGCGAGTCACGCCGCTTTGTTGATAACCGGCTCCTTGATAGCACGCGGTTGGCGGATGCACGGCGATCGGGCCGGTAGGTCCGCACATCAAGACGACGGTGACGGCAGCGCCGGTGCGGCGGTTCGTGTAGGTCCGCGTCAGCCCGGACACTTGGCGTTCCGCGTTGCGGATCTTCGAGTCCTGACTGTCCCAATCGCCGATCGTTTTTGGCACGAGATGCACGCGCGACTCAGGACCGTCGGTCTTCTTCGCGGTCTGCCAGCGATGTGTCAGCGTGCCGTGAACGATGCCGCCCACGAACAACAGTGCGGCCCCCAGGACGGCCGCCAGCATGCGCGACAAATCGTGGGGCACGTTTTCAACTTGCTCGGCAGTTTCGGGCAGGTTGGAAACCTGCCCCACGAAGGAGGTGCGACTCACGCGGCACCTCCGCTGGTCGCGTAGTGGTAGTCGTACGAGTAGCCATAACCGGTGAGGTTCGATTTCACGCCAACCATCACGCTGCCAAACAATGGCAGACCGAGCATCTCCATCCGTTCGCACGCGACGGCGACGAGCGGCACGCGGCTGACATCTTGCCGAGCCACCAGAATCGCGCCATCGACGTTCTTCGCGATCGAACTGCTATCTGCCACGCACAGCAGTGGCGAGGAATCGACGATGATGAACTCGAACTCTTTACGCATCGCGGCGAACAATGAAGCCGCTCCATCGCGAGCGATCTCTTGCAGCGCCGTTTCGTTGACGAGACCCGCCGCGATGACGAACAAGTTCGGATCGTCGGTCGGTTGAATCACGGTCTCCGGCAACAGGTTCTCCGTGAGCAGTTCGCTCATGCCGAGTCCGTTGCTGACATTCAATAACTGATGAGCACGCGGGCGTCGCAGGTCGCAATCGACCAGCAGCGTCTTGCGTCCCGACCGAGCCAGACTGCCGGCCAACTGACACGCGAACGTCGTCTTCCCTTCGCCGGCCGTCGAACTGGCGATCATCAGCACCTGTCGTGTTTCGGTATCGTCCGCGTGCAACAGGATCGAGCGAATGCTGTCCACCGATTCGATCAGCGCATTGTTCCACAGCGCGATGCGAGAACCTGCCGGCGATCCGATTCGCAGCAGCGGTTTCGGCATCGCGGGCAGCGTGCCGAGCAATTCCAAACCCATCGTCTGTACGATGTCTTGCGGGTCGGTGATCCGCCGCGTGTGAAATTCGAGCACCGAGACGATCAAGCACACCAACCCCAATCCACCGAGACCGGCCGCCGACGTCAGGTTCTTTTTCTTCGACATGCTCCGCGTTTGCGGGACTTCAGCTTCTTGCAACGCGGCGATGCGGCTTTGCGATTGCAGTTCGATCCGCAGCGACTCCATCTCCGTGCCGACTTTGTTCGAGACCTTTTCCACCTGAGCGATGTCGTCCTTCATCGACTCCAGCTCGAACGACGACGTGCCGATGTTCTTGACCAGTGCCGAGTACTTGTCGAGCTCCTCGCGCAGCAGTTGCTCTTGTCGCTTGAGCATGTCCAACCGAGTCCGCCGCTTCGGCTGGCCGGGGATCGCTTCTTCGGTCGCGTCCTGTGAGGCCAGCGTCTGCAACTCTTCCAGTTCCTTCCGAAACGTCAGCAGCGTCGGATGATTCTTGTTGACGACTTGTTTCTCGAACCGGCTGATGAGGTCTTTGAGTTGTTTGATGCGCCGCTGTGTGACACCGAGCGTCGCATCCTCTCCGGCACCGGTGGACGATCCCGTTCCGGCGACGGACGCTTGCGCCTGCGATTCGATGTCGAGCGTGGCGACCGCCGCCGGACTGCGCGGTGGCTTGACCACGATGCCGCTGGCGGACGGCTTCCCATTGTCCTTCGACGCGCCGGACTGATTCGCTGACGGGCCGTCGCCCGGCGCGGTCAGCGTTTCGTCTCCGACGCTCGTCGCCGCTTGATCGCCGACTTGTTCGCGCATCAATTCAAACCGCACGCGAGCATGTTCACGCCGCAACTGCGCGAAGTATTCCATCGCCATCTGCTGCTTGATCGTCAAAGCCTGCGCGTCGCCGGTTCCCAGTTCCTGAGCCAGGTCGTTGACTCGCTTTTCTTTCAAGCGGACTTTGTCTTCGGTCTGCTCGAAGATCCGTTCGAGGTCGTTGAGCCGCGCGATCCGCTGCTTGCGGTCGGCGTTGACGACTTCTTCGAGGTACGCATCCCGCACCGCGTTGACGATCTCGGCCAGTTCGGTCGGCTCGTCGCCGGTCAGCGAGATGCGCAGGATTTCCGGGCTGTCGTACGAATCGACCTGCACGGCGTCTTCCAGCCACTGCACCGGATGCGTCTGCTGGCGGACGATCGGCAACGCTGCGACGTTCGGCTTCCGTAAGGCGGCGTTGAGCACAAAGCGACTCTTGATGAGCGCCATTTGCGTGCGGCGATACGTCGCGAAGTCCGAGTTCGTTTCCGCTGTTTGAAACACCAATCGCGGTTCGACTGAGGCGACTCGCAAGAGCGCGAATGCCGTGAACGGAGCCGGCACCGCCAACCACGTGACCGCGGCCGCGATCACCGCGACCGGAACACCAAATAGGACCGCGGTCTGCCAACGCCGCTTGAATGCCAGCAGCAAGCCTTGAGGCGAGAGCGGCTCTAAGAATTGATTCACTCGTCGCGCGGGGGTTCGTTTGGGAGAGCTATCCACCGCAGCCGGTTTCAAAGCCTGTGGCTTGTTCGCCACGATTTCCGCGGCGCGTGTGGCCATCGGCATCGACGATTTTGGAACAGCCGTTTGATTCGAGGTGTTCATCGTTGTGTCACCACTTCCAAAGAATTTCGCACAGGCGAGCGGGGCGGCGTCAGCCCCCCGGTGAGGGAGTCGCGTTCGCGAAATACCGGGGGGCTGACGCCGCCCCGCTCGCCAAAGTTCGATCGCGCACGCCGGCCGTTGCCGACCGGGACCACGTCTCGTTCCGGCGGAGCAATCAGTAGTCGCGACAACATCCACAACTCGATGCCTAAGAGACCCAACACCAGCGGCAGCATCAGCCAGCCGGCAAAGTCGTGGAAAACTCGATGAGCCCCTCTGGCCCCGATGGTCCCATACAGCGCGGCCGTGACCATCACGCGCGCCACATTGCAGATCACTCCGATCGGAATCGCGCTCAGCACGATCAAGCTGCGTTCCCAAGCGGGACGTTTCACGAATCCGGCCACCACCGCCGATGTCGCGAAGAACGCCACGAACATCCGCAAGCCGCTGAACGCTTCGGCGATTCCCAACCGAACGTCACCGATGACGATCACATTTCCTTCCGCAATGGCCGGAGACCCAAACGTTTGCAGCAAGTACGTACTGGCCAATGTCCCGACACTGCGGAGCGGTCCCGCCAAAGCCACCTCCAGCCGATACGGCAGCGGCAGCATGAAGACCAGAAACGCCACGCCCGGCCATGTTCGCTTCCAAGTCATACATCCGCCGCAGAGCGTGCAGAGACCGGCCAAGCTCGGCAGAATCGACAGCCATTCGAGCCATTCAAAATAGAACCGCGCTCCAACGAACCGCAGCGCGAGTCCCATCACGATCAACATCACGCCGATCCACGGCCGAGCCGACTCCGACGTCACCGGCAGCGTGTGGCGATGCCAAATCAACGCCGCTGCGACGAACGGCACCAGGCAGCCGTGCGAGTACGTCGGATCGCTGCTCCACAGGGCCACCAAGCCGATCAGTGTCGGCCAGTACGACCAGACGAAGATCGCTCCCAGTGCGCTCAACAGTCGGGCCGAGCGAAGGGTGTCGCCGATTGAAGCCGGTGAGTTGCGAGGAGTTGGGTTCATCGTTGGATGCACAAAACGAAAACAGACCTTGAGCCAAAGTTCGCGTGAGCAAACATAAGCGACTGCGGCCGATGCGGCGGTCACTTCGCCACGTAAGGCCGGCGTAAAGTGACTCAGAGGTCCGAACACGCCGCGACGTTGCCGCGCAACAGCACCACGATGCCGAATCGCAACAATTCGTTGGACGAGCGGGGCGGTATCAGCCCAATGGCACTGACTTTAGAAAGTAGCAGGCACATTCCATGTGCCGTCAGCCTGAGAATTGCGGACGGCACGCGGACGGCACATGGAATGTGCCTGCTACTTTGCGGGTCAAGTCAGTCCCGTGTTGGCCACTATTCGAGTGGCAGATCTCCCGACTTCGGAGTTCCGACTCGTTCGATGTTGTGCTTCGGCAACATCACGGCGCAACGGGGACAATCGACGAGAACACTCGGCCACAAAGTCGGCTTCGTGTGACGAGCGACAATTCGGGCAACGATGTCGGGACTTGTGTGACATAGTTCGGCACCACTGTGGCTTCTGACGCTGGGCACCTCGACCGTGTCCCAATCGCCGAGCCTGTCCACGGGAACGCCGTATGTCGCTGACCTCTCCTGCGATGAACCAACTGCCGCTGACAGACGCGGTGTCGGCGCACGAAGCGGTCGATTCTCAACGGCCGCCGAACACTGCTCGACAACACTTGCTGACGATTGGACTCGAAGACTACTTCCAAGTCGGAGCGTTCCAAAAACTGATCGACTGCGACCGCTGGGACCGCTTTGAGAGCCGGCTCGAACGGAGCACGCGGACCACGCTCGAATTGCTGGAGAGCTATCAAACCAAAGCGACTTTCTTTGTGCTGGGCTGGGTCGCCGAACAAATGCCGGAACTGATTCGCGAAGTCGCCTCACGCGGTCACGAAGTCGCCAGCCGAGGCTTCTATCATCGCAACATCCGCGAACTCAGCCGCACGGAATTCAAAGAGGATCTCGCTCGCACCCGCGAAGCTCTCGAAGCCGCGACCGGACAGCGAGTGCTCGGACATCGCGTCGCCGATGGTTGGTTTCAGCCCGATGACTTATGGACGCTCGAAGTGCTGGCCGAAGAGGGCTACCTCTATGACAGCAGCATCTTCCCGACGTTTCGCAGCTATGCCGATCAGCCCTGGAGGCAGTTCGTGCATCATCTCGAAACGCCGAACGGCCCGATCTGGGAGATCCCACCCTCGACTTGGAATGTGCTCGGCTGCAAATTGCCGATTGCCGGCGGCAACTACTTCCGGCAGTTCCCGCACACGCTGTTGAAGCGCTGTGTCCGTGCGTGGAACCGCCATCAAACCGCGCCGTTCGTGATGTATTTCCACACGTGGGAACTCGATCCCGAACAACCGCGGATCAGCGCCGGCGGACGGCTCACGCAGATTCGGCACTATCGCAACCTCAACAAAATGCGCTGGGTGCTGGAGGATTATCTCAGCCAGTATCGCTTCGGCAGCGTGGCGGATGTGATGGGGTTCGACACTGGCAGCACAGAGCCGTACCGCGACCGTCAGGGAGCGGCCACGCACATCAATCCTGGGCAGCTCCCTGACGGTCGCGGTACGGATCAAGATCCGCCAACTCCCGTCACGATCGTCATCCCGTGCTTCAACGAAGAGGCGAGCCTGCCGTATCTCTCGCGCACGCTCGAACAAGTTGAGTTTGCTCTTCGTCCGCTCTATCAGCCGACATTCCTGTTCGTGGACGATTGCAGCACCGACACGACGTGGGACGTGATGCACGCGGTCTTTGCCGGACGTGACAACTACCGCTTCCTGCGACACGAGACCAATGGTGGCGTCTCGAAAGCGATCCTCACCGGCCTCGAAGCGGCTGAGACCGACATCGTCTGCTCGATGGACTGCGATTGCTCGTACGACCCGCTCGAATTGAAGCACATGCTGCCGCTGCTGACGGAGGACGTCGATCTCGTCACGGCGTCACCGTATCACCCGGCCGGTCGCGTGAAGAACGTGCCGAGCTGGCGGCTCGGTTTGTCCAAAGGCTTGTCCTGCCTGTATCGCTCGTTCCTGCCGCAGAAGTTGCACACTTGGACGAGCTGCTTCCGCGTGTATCGCCGCTCGGCCGTGCGTGGCCTGGAACTGCGCGAGCACGGATTCCTCGGCACGGCGGAACTCGTCGGCCGGCTGAGTCTGAACGGCTCGCGCATCGTCGAACATCCCGCGACGCTCAATGTCCGCATCTTCGGTGAATCGAAAATGAAAACCTGCCGCACGATCGCCGGACACCTGCGACTGCTGCGGCAATTGTTCCTGGCTCGCTTCACGAAACCTCAAACCTCAAATCTCAAATCTCAAATTTGAAATGACCAAGAAAGGCACCACGATGACTGACTTCAAACTGCTGACGCTCCCCTCTGATCAAGACGCCTCCGGCCGCACGTTCGGTCCGGAAGAGATCCAGAACGTGGCAAATGTGCTCCGTTCTGGAGTGCTCACCAGCACGAAAGGGAACTACGTCAAAGAATTTGAAACGCAGTTCGCGAAGAAGGTTGGAGCCAAACATGGCTTTGCTTGCTCGCACGGTTCGGCGGCGGTGCATGTCGCGATCGCGGCCATTGACCCCGAACCGGGTGACGAGATCATCACGACCTCGATCACCGACATGGGAGCACTCAGCCCGATTCTCTTTCAAGGTGCGATCCCGGTCTTCGCCGACGTCGATCCCAAGACGTTCAATGTCACCGCCAAGACGATCGCCGACCGCATCACCGACCGCACGAAGGCGATCATCGTCACACACCTGTTCGGCAATCCCTGCGAGATGGGACCGATCATGGAGTTGGCCAAGTCGAAGAACATTCCGGTGATCGAAGACTGTGCTCAAGCCTTTCTGGCCGGCTATGCCGATCGCTACGTCGGCACGCTGGGCGCGATCGGCTGCTTCAGTCTGCAACAAGGCAAGCACATCACGACCGGTGAAGGAGGCATCGTCGTCACCGATGACGACGCACTCGCTCGCCGCATGTTCTTGTTCATCAATAAAGCCTGGGGCTACGGCGACAAGAACGCCGACCACTACTTCCTGGCCTTGAACTACCGTATGAGCGAATTGCTCGGCGCGGTGGCATTGGCTCAACTGCCGAAGCTGGATGGCGTCGTCAACAGCCGCATGCACTCGGCCGCCGCGCTCACCAGCCAACTGCGAGGCATCAGCGGCATCGAGACACCGCACATCGCGGAAGGCTCGGTCCACACGTTCTGGAAGTATTGCCTGCTGGTCGATGAGCGCGTCGTCACCGGCGGCGCGGTCGGACTCGGAGCCAAGCTGAAAGAACGGGGCATCGCGTCCGCCCCGCGCTACATCCAGAAGCCCGCGTTCAAGTGCGAGGTCATCCGCGATCAACGCACGTTCGGCAACAGCCGCTTCCCGTTCACGCTTGCGCGGCCGGAGGCGGTCGATTACTCCGAGGACAAATTCCCCGGCACGTTCGAGGCGTTGAAAAACATCCTCGTCCTGCCCTGGAACGAGCGCTACACCCAAGAGCACGTTGATTACATCGCGGATGCGATCCGCGATGGCGTCGCGGCGCTGACGACTGTCACCCAGCTAACACCATCGGAAGACAAACTCATTCGCGTCTAGCTGCTTTCCGTACTCCGAAGGAGTTCCGTCACATAGCCCAGGGTTGCTCGCGCAGCGAGCTACCCTGGGTGATCGGCCCCCAATGAATCACCTACCCCGAAGGGGTTGCGGCCTTCGTAAACGTCAATTGACGGAACCCCTTCGGGGTACGTTTGCACGATGAATCGGATCCCAGGGTAGCTCGCTCCGCTCGCAACCCTGGGCTATGTGACAAAACTCCTTCGGAGTAGGGACAAGACAAGGTCTCTCAACTCCGACACCTCCAATAATCCAAAGGACAACACACATGCCCAATACTCCTGTTCGTTTCGGAATGGTCGGAGCCGGTGGAATTGCTCAGTCGTATGCCGCCGCGTTTCGTGATTGTCAGGTCGCCAAGCTCGTCGCCGTCGCCGATGTGCGGGCCGATGCCGCGCAGGCGATTGCTCAAACACTCAACGCCAAGAGCTACGGCGGTCATGGCGAGATGTGCGATGCCGAACAACTCGATGCGGTGATCGTCGTCACTCCGCCGAACATTCACGCCGACATCTGCACCGACCTGCTGCGGCGTAAGCTGCACGTCCTGTGCGAAAAGCCGTTGACCGTCGATTCCGCCACCGCGCGAAACATGTTCGCGGTCGCGGATGAAGTTGATCGCAAGCTGACGATGGCCACCAAATTCCGCTTCGCCGAGGACGTCGTCCGGGCGAGGTCGCTGATTAGCTCCGGCATTCTCGGCGAGGTCATCCTCTTCGAGAACACGTTCACGGCGCGCGTGGATATGTCCAGCCGCTGGAACTCGAACCCGGCGATCAGCGGCGGCGGAGTGCTCATCGACAACGGCACGCACTCGGTGGACATCGTCCGCTATCTGCTTGGCCCAATCGTCGAACTGCAAGTCATCGAGAGCCGCCGCGTGCAGCAACTTCCCGTCGAGGACACCGTCCGCATGTTCGTCAACACACACAGCGGCGTTCACGGCAGCATCGACCTCTCCTGGAGCATCAACAAAGAGCAACCCAACTTCATCAGCATCTACGGCTCGCAAGGGACGGTGCATGTCGGCTGGAAGGAGTCGCGCTATCGCCGCTCACAAGACGACGCCTGGATCGTCTTCGGCCAGGGATACAACAAGGTGCAAGCTTTCAAAGGCCAGATCGAAAACTTCGCCCGCGCCGTCAACGGACAGGACAAACTGCTCGTCACGCCGGAAGACGCGATCGCGTCGGTGGACGTGATCGAGGCGGCGTATCGTGCGCTCAGCCACACGCAGTGGGAACCGGTCGCGGCCGACGTTTCGTCGGCGGCCTCCGCTTCCTCGGTGGTCCACGATCGAACCGTCGCGGTGGCAGCCGTCTGACGCATAGACCGGGGTCGGGTGTGCGAATTTCAGATTTCGCCGCGAACGACCTTCCCACTTCCCAAGTCCTCCTCGGCGAAATCTGAAATTCGCACACCCGACCCCTTCGGAGAACGACATGCCCGCTCGCATTCATCCAACCGCACTCATCGAACGGGACGTCGTCATCGGCGACGGCTCGGCGATTTGGGACAACGTGCATATTCGCTTCGGGGCCACGCTCGGCGACGAGTGCATCGTCGGCGAGAAGAGCTACATCGCTTACGAGGTGCAGATCGGCCACCGCGTGAAGATCAACGCGATGGTCTACATCTGCAACGCCGTGACGATTGAAGACGGCGTAATGATCTCGGCCGGCACGATCTTCACGAACGACCGTTTCCCGCGAGCGACCACGCCCGACCTCAAGCAGTTGCGATCCTCCGATCCCGATGAGCACACACTGCCGACGCTCGTCCGCGAAGGGGCGACCATCGGAGCCGGCTGCACGATCGGCAACGATTTGACGATCGGCCGCTTCGCGATGATCGGAATGGGCTCGCTGGTGACGAAGTCTGTTCCTGACTTTCATTTGGTTCTTGGCAACCCCGCTCGTTCGGTCGGTTGCGTTTGTCGTTGCGGACAACTGCTGACTCGCTGGTCGCCGGGTGAGCTTGTCGATCTTCCAGAAGTCCTCTGCAAAGCGTGCGGTCTCGAATACTGCATCATCGGCGGTGAGGTCAGCGAACTTTCGGAGTGCCTTGCCTAAGTAACCCGAAGCGTCAGCGAGGGCGAACGCTTCACAGATTCTCCATTTCCAATTCCGCGTCGCTTGGAGCGCCCGCCCTCGCTCACGCTTCGGGTTACATGAATCCTCATGACTCCATCCAACACAGCCATCGTCGGCGGCGGCATCCTGGGGATGACGCTCGCGCTGCGTCTCGCTCAAGCCGGCCAGCGAGTCACGCTGTTCGAGGCCGGCCCGCATATTGGCGGACTGGCTGATGCCTGGCAGCTTGGCGATGTCACCTGGGACCGGCATTACCACGTCACGCTGCTGTCGGACATGCACTGGCGGCGAGTGCTCGCCGAACTGCATCTCGAACAAGACATGCAGTGGGTCGAGACCAAGACCGGCTTCTTTACCGACGGCCAATTGACCTCGATGTCGAACACGTTGGAGTTCCTGCGGTTCCCGCCGCTGGGATTGCTCGACAAGCTGCGACTGGGTGGAACGATCTTTTATGCCTCGAAGCTGCGCGATGGGAAACGGCTCGAATCCATCCCGGTCGCGTCCTGGCTGCGAAAGCTGTCCGGCCAGCGAGCGTTCGAGAAGATCTGGCTGCCGCTGCTACGAGCGAAGCTCGGCGAGAATTACCAGCACACCTCGGCCGCATTCATCTGGGCCACGATCGCGCGAATGTATGCCGCGCGGCGCACCGGCCTGAAGAAGGAGATGTTCGGCTATTTGCCCGGCGGCTACGCCCGCATCCTCGAACATTTCGAGACGCTGCTGCACGCCAACGGCGTCGATGTGCGCGTGAATCACGCACTGGAACGGGCCACATCGTTTAACCCCAACGCCAGCGGCGTGGACGCGGACGCTGCTAACAAGACGAACGACATCGCCCACGCCGCTGGCGTTGGGGTTAAACGAGTCCAACTCACCTTTCGCGATCGTCCCACCGAAACCTTCGATCGTGTCGTGCTGACGACGCCCGCTCCGGTCATCTCGCGAGTCTGCCCGGACCTCACCGAGGACGAGCATCGCCGGCTAAACGGTTTGCGGTATCAGGGCATCGTGTGTGCCTCGCTACTGCTGAAGAAACCGTTGGCGAAGTATTACGTCACGAACATCACCGACGCCTGGGTGCCGTTCACCGCCGTGATCGAGATGACCACGCTGGTCGATCCCGCCGAGTTCGGTGGCCGCTCGCTGATCTATCTACCGAAGTACGTCTCTCCCGACGACCCGCTGTTCGAGGTCTCCGACGACGAACTGCGAACTCAATTCATCGCGGCTCTCAAACGGATGTATCCCGACTTCTCCGAGTCCGACGTCGAAGCGTTTCGCGTCTCGCGAGTGCGGCATGTCGTGGCTCTGACAACGTTGAACTATTCGGACAACCTGCCGCCGATGCGGACTTCGCTGCCGGGCGTGTTCGCGATCAATTCGGCCCACATCGTCAACGGGACGCTGAACGTGAATGAAACGGTGAAGCTGGCAGAGGACGCCGTGCAGTTGCTGAATGACGATTCCCGCCACCGGCCTTGTGCCGGTGGTTCCCGCGCTCTGCCGCTACGGGCTGCGGACGCCGCGGAATCACCTGTTCTGAGGAGTTTTTCGGACAAACCAGTTTCCCTTCCCTAGCTGCAGAGCGCGGGAACCTCCGGGACAAGCCCGGAGGCGTGAGAGCAATTTGAGATGACCAAGCCGATCGCCAGTCTTTCGCTCGACCTCGACAACAAGTGGTCGTACATGAAAACCCACGGGGATGCCGGATGGGAGTCGTTTCCGAGCTACCTCGACGTTGTCGTACCGCGTTTCCTGGAATTTCTGGAACAGCGCGACCTCAAGATCACGGTGTTCGTCGTCGGCCAAGACGCGGCGTTGGAGAAGAATCACGACGCGCTGGCGTCGATCAGTGCGGCGGGGCATGAAATCGGCAATCACTCGTTCCATCACGAGCCGTGGCTGCACCTCTACTCGCGCGAGCAGATCAACGACGAGCTGGCTCACGCGGAGGAGCACATCGAGCGCGTCACCGGCGAGCGGCCCATCGGCTTTCGCGGGCCGGGATTCAGTCTGTCGCCGGACGTGCTGCGCGTGCTGGCGGATCGCGGCTATCAATACGACTGCTCGACATTCCCGACGTTCTTAGGGCCGCTCGCGCGATTGTACTACTTTCTGACGGCTCGGCTGGATGAGCAGCAGAAGCAGGAACGCAAGAAGCTGTTCGGCACGATGGGCGAGGGGTTTCGGCCACTGCGGCCGTATGCGTGGGACTTGAATGGCGCGGTGCCGCGAATCGTGTCGGTGAAAAGTGAGATAGCAGCCATCAGCCATCAGCCGTCAGCCGTCGGCCGGACAGGGTTGCTGGAGATTCCTGTCACGACGATGCCGTGGTTCAAGGTGCCGATGCACGTCAGCTATCTGCTGTATCTCGATCAATTCTCGCGGCCGTTGGCCATGACGTATTGGCGAATGGCGTTGACGCTCTGCCGATTGAGCGGCGTGGCTCCGTCACTGCTGTTGCATCCTTTGGACTTTCTCGGCCGCGATGACGACCGCGACCTCGACTTCTTCCCGGCGATGCGGTCACCGAGCGCTCGCAAGGTGGAGTTGGTCGGCAAGGTGATCGACGAGATGGCTCGGCATTACCAGATCGTGCCCATGCGCGAGCACGCGGCGTCCTTGGGAGTGCGGTGTGTCAGCACCGCTTTAGAACCGTTGGAAATGGCCGGAGCGCATTAACCAAAAAGATTCACAGCGGTGCTGACACACCGCACTCCCAAGGGACAACATGATTCACACCACCATTACCATTCAACCAACGGCCGAGGCGATGCGGCTCACTCGCGCGATTTCGCTGAGTCTGCGTCCGCATCAGTGGGTCAAGAACCTGCTGGTGTTCGGCGGTCTGGTGTTTTCGCGTTCGATGAGCGATCCGATTGCCGTGTTGCACAGCGTGCATGCCTTCTTGCTGTTCTGCTTCGCGGCGAGTTCGATCTATCTGCTGAACGACGTCAACGACATCGCGGAAGACCGCCAGCACCCGACGAAACGGCTGCGGCCGGTCGCGGCGGGGATGATCGGCCGAGGAACTGCGATCGGCGTGATGCTGTTTCTGGCGTTCGGCAGCGTCGCGTCGGCGTTCACGATCAATCGAACTTTCGGCGGTGTGCTGGCGTTGTATGTGCTGATGAATGTGGCGTACTCGCTGAAGCTCAAGCAGGTGGTGATCCTGGACGTAATGCTGATCGCGTTCGGCTTCGTGCTGCGAGCCATCGGCGGAGCGGTGGCGATCGGCGTGCCGGCATCGAGCTGGTTGGTGCTCTGCACGTTGACGCTCGCGCTGCTGGTCGGGTTTGGTAAGCGGCGGAACGAACTGGCGGTTCTGCAAGGCAACGCGAAGGACCATCGCAGCAACTTGGAGGAATACTCGCTGCCGTTCCTGGACCTGATGATGACGATCAGCGGCGGCGCGGCGGTGGTGATGTACGCGCTCTACACGACCGCCTCGGCGAACACCGGCCGGGCCGGTTCGCCACTGCTGAGCCTGACGACGCCCTTCGTGATGTATGGCATCTTCCGCTACCTGTACCTCGTGCATCGACAAAGCGAAGGAGGCGACCCGTCGAAGTTGTTCGTGTCGGATCGCCCGTTTGTGATCAACGGTGTGTTGTGGGTGCTGGCGTGCTGCGCGGCGATTTACGGACCAACGCATTGGGCGATCTGGTGATTTTCGATTGCCAATTCTTGTTTTTCGATGGAACCACAATTCACATCCATGCTGATCTCAACTTCATACCTTCCGCCCTCAACTCTCAGACCGCAGCCGGTCATCGTTTGCCCGCTTTGCGCTGCGAAGCCAACGCGGCTGTTTGAGAAGGATGGCATTCCGATTTGGGAGTGTTCGGGATGCATGCATCGGTTTGCTCGGCCGCCTGAGCCGGAGACTCATGTCGCTCAGGTCTACAGCGACGACTACTTTCACGGTGGCGGAGCGGGGTATGCGGACTATCTCAGCGAGGACACTCTGCTGCGGGAGCATGGCCGACGTTACGCGCGCGTTCTGTCGCGGTACGTCGGGCCGGGAACGCTGCTGGATGTCGGAGCCGCCGCCGGATTCTTGCTGCAAGGTTTTTGCGATCTCGGTTGGGACGGCGAAGGGGTCGAACCGAACGCCGCGATGGCTCGGCACGCGCGCGAGCAACTCGGATTGCAGGTCACGGCATCGTCTTTGGAGGAGTTCTCATCAACGACGCGGAATTCCTTCGATGTCGTGTCGCTAATTCAGGTGATGGCTCATTTCGTCGATCCCCACGCCGCACTGCGGCGAGTCGCCGAGCTGGTGCGGCCGGGAGGTTTGTGTCTGGTCGAAACGTGGAACGTCCGAAGCTGGACCGCTCGGCTCTTCGGCCGTCAGTGGCATGAGTACAGCCCTCCGAGTGTTCTGCATTGGTACGCACCGGCAACCTTGCGGCGTCTGTTCGAGACGGCCGGATTTCATCAACTCGATCAAGGCCGGCCGGGCAAGTGGTTGAACCTTGGACATGCGAAATCGCTGTTGCGACACAAGCTGCCGAATGCGGCCTGTCGAACCGGACTGGACCTGACGTTGGGTTTGTTGCCTGACCGTTGGCAGGTGCCGTATCCCTCGGAAGACCTGTTTTGGGCGTTGTTTCAAAAGGTGTAAGCCGATGAGTTCGCGTTGGCGTCAAGTCTTGATTGCGCTGTTTGTGCTGGCGGCCTTAGTCCGCCTGCCGGACGTTTGGCGACCGGTCGATGGATCGGTGC
This sequence comes from Planctomyces sp. SH-PL62, assembly GCA_945893045.1. Lineage (GTDB taxonomy): Bacteria > Planctomycetota > Planctomycetia > Planctomycetales > Planctomycetaceae > SXKJ01. The sequence continues at coordinate 7,369 of CAMDEA010000051.1, read as the reverse complement.
GCGACTCATGGCGCGAACCAGACGTCGCGGGGATTGCTCGCAACTTTTATGTCGAAGGGATGAATCCCTTTCGGCCGCGGATCGACTGGCGCGGCGACGGCCCTGGTTTCACCGAGTCCGAATTGCCGTTGCAGCCGTGGCTCACGGCGTGCCTCTACCACGTATTTGGATATCACGAAGAGTTGCTGAGAGTCGTGTCGTTTGTGTTGTCGATGGCGGCTTGCGGCGTGTTTTTCTGGATGGTCTCGGAACGTCTGCCGCGAGTCGCCGGATTGATCGCGGCTCTCGCGTTTGCTTTGAATCCGATGGCGGTGCGGATGGCGTCTTCGATCCAGCCCGAGCCAATGATGTTTCTCGGCTATCTGGCGGCAGCACACTTCTTCCTGCGGTGGTGCGAACGTCGTCAACGACGCGATTACCTGTGGGCCATCGCCGCCACCGCGCTGGCGATTTTGGCAAAAATTCCAGCGGCCCATATCGGGGTGATGTTTGCCGCATTGTGCTTTCAACACTTTGGCTGGCGCTGTGTGGTCCGGCGCGATGTGTGGCTGTTTGTCGTCTTGTCCTTGGGACTGCCGGCGGCCTGGTACGCGTATGCTCATACGCTGTGGTTGGAGTATGGGAATTCGCTGGGCATGTCGAACGAGGCTTATGTCCGCATTGCTTCCGGAAATTTTTGGAGCGTGCTGACGGTGACGATCCCCAGCAACGTGCGGATCGAGTCCGACTGGATTTGGATGTCGAGCGGCTTGCTGCTGGGCGTGGCCGGTTTGTGGCCGGTGGTGCGACAGCGCGAGTATCGCTGGATCGCGTATTGGCTACTGTCCCTCGTCGCGTTTTATGTCGTGGCCGGACGCACGACGAGCGAAGACTGGGCCAAGCATTACCACATCGTGAGCGTGCCGGTGGCCTGTTTGTTAATCGGCCTGGGAGCGTCACTCGTCCCCGAAGTCTGGAGTTTCGCAAGTCAACACGTTGAGCATTCCTGGCTGACGCGGTGGGGACGTCGCGCTGTGGCGCTGTTGTTGATCAGTCTGACGGTTCGCACGTTGCAGCTTGAGGCAGGCACGCTCCGAGCGGATCTGCATCCGAACGCATGTGCTCAACTCTTTGAGTGTGCTCAGCAGTTTCGATCGCACGTTGAGCCGGACTGTTTGATCGTCGCCAGCGGCGATGGCCAGCTCGATCAATTCGGCCTGATGCGCGCCTACAACGCGCCGTACTTTTTCTTTTGGACACGAACCAAAGGCTTCACACTCGCGGACGAGGATCAGTCTCTGGAGAAGTTAACGGAACTGCGTCGCCGCGGAGCACGTTATTTCGTGGCGGAAAAACGGTCGCTTCGCAAAGCCGAGGGCTTCGAGCAACAGCTTCGAGACCGCTTTCGCGTGCTGGACGAGCATGACAAGGCCTTATTGATCGACCTCACTGAAATGCCGGAAAAGGCGGACGAACATGCTCACCGTTGAATCGCCAGCGGTTTCTCAGAACTGTTCTGCCGCGAACGATGCTCTGTCGCAGACGATGGCCTGGGCGCGCCGTCATCTGACCGAGCGCGGGCTGATCGTCGCGCTGATCGCGGCACACTTGGCGATCGTCTTGCCGTTGATGATTTGGCTCGGCGTCGGCATCGACGACAGTTTCACTTTGGAGACGACCCGTCACGGCTTAGGGCCGGCGATCCAACGCGGGATGTGGTTCGAGTTGCAACCTCCGTTCTATTTCGCCGTGCTGAGTCTCTGGCGGCAGGTGTTCGGTGATTCGATGTTGGCCGCGCGATTGTTCTCGGTCGTGTGCTCCACGCTGTTTCTGATCGTGCTGGCCGGAGTCTCGCGCCGGTTTGTGCCTCAGATTCGTGCCCCGTGGCTGATCGCGGTCGTGGCCTTGCATCCGTTTGTGATTTGGGCCGCCGTTGAGATTCGACTTTACGCGCTGATGCTGCTGGTATCGGCCCTGCAGTTGCGGACCTTCCATGACGGATTCTTAGCTGGCTCGGATGCCGCACCCTCTGATGGAATCCATCCGCGTTGTCGTTCGCGCGTGTGGTCTCTCGTCTTGGCGACGATTGGACTCTACACGCATTACTACTCAGGGTTTTTGTTGGTCGCCCATGCCGGGGTGCTGATCGTGTTGCGGCGTTGGCGGTCTCTGCGAGTTTATCTTGTGGCGATGGTCATCGTCGGAGCGTGCTTCGCGCCGCTGGTGTTCGTGATCCCCCGGCAATTCAGCGAGCACACGCGCGGAATTGCCGAGACCACGTTGCTCGACTGCGTGAAAGTTGTTGGCTGGCAGGTGCAGTATGAGTTGTTGCCGGTGAGCCGACAGATGACCTCGGGACAGCAATTCTGGTCGAAGTGGATTTGGCGTGCGTTGATCCTGGCGTGCCCCCTGTTGTTGCTTCCGAAGATTCGCGAGCGGCTCTGGCAGCGTCACAACGTGACCGTGCTAATTCTCGCTGCCGGACTGGCCCTGCTCTTCGTGCTGCTGGTGCAGATGGTCGGCTCGGGAATGTTCGAGTTTCGTCACGGGCTGATGTTGTTCGTGCCGATGTTGCTGGCGTCGTTTGCCGTGGCTGGGGCCATCGCTGGCAATCGCGGCGTCGGCTGGTGGTCGTGCCTGATGCTGTGTTTCGGAGCTGCCGCAGTGATCAACGACTATCGTCTCTTCGCGAAGAATGGGGACTGGATCCGAGTGGCCGATTACTTGCAGACTCACGAACGGCGTGGCGAACCAGTGGTGGTTTTTCTGCCGACGTCCGGATTGGCGCTGTCCCAGCATTACACCGGTGCCAATGAGTTGGTGGTGGTCCCACGCAAAGAAGAGTGTCTGACGTTTGACGTGCGGGAATACGTCCTGGATGGTCCGGCGGCGATCGAGACACCTCTGCAAGAAATTGCCCCGACTGCGGATGTTGTGTGGTTGGTAACCTCGGGAGCGAAGCACTACATGGGCATCGACCTGGGATGGCCGGTGCTGGAGGACTGGGTGCGCGAACGCTTCATCGTGCTGGACGAGGTCCGCTTTCACGGCTCGACGGTGAGGCGACTGCGCCGCAAGCGTGACGAACTTGCGAATCGGCCGTCCGACGTGCGTGTTTTTCTGGAACGAACGGACGAGTTGGAAGACTGATTCACAATGAGATTCTCATGAGACCACTGCGCTCGTTACTCATTTTTGGAACACGACCAGAAGCCATCAAGATGGCTCCGGTGGTCCGTGCCTGTCGCGATCGAGAATCAGAGATCGAGCCGATCGTCTGCGTGACCGGGCAACATCGCGAGATGCTGGCTCAAGTGACCGACTACTTTGGCATCCGCCACGACCTCGACCTGGAGGTGATGCAGAGCAATCAAACTCTGGCCAGTCTGACCGCGCGGTGCATCGAGCGAATCGACGGCGTGCTCGCCGAACTTCAGCCGCAGTGCGTGATCGCTCAGGGAGACACGACGACGGTGATGTGTGCTTCGCTGGCGGCGTTTTATCGGCAGGTGCCGTTCGTGCATGTCGAGGCCGGACTGCGAACCGGTGACGTTTGGTCTCCATTTCCCGAAGAGTTGAACCGCCGCGTCGCATCGCTCACGACCGCGCTGCATTGTGCTCCGACCGAACGCTCGCGACAGAACCTGCTGCGCGAGGGGATCGCGGACTCGACGATTCACGTCACCGGCAACACGGTCATCGACGCATTGCTGTGGGCAGCGGCTCGCGAACGAGCGAACGGCGGCCGCTGGGCCGAGACGTATTCGTGGCTCGGCGATCGTCGCCTGGTCCTGATCACCGGACACCGCCGCGAGAATTTTGGTAGCGGCTTTGAAGACATCTGCCGCGCGATCGCCGAGTTGGCGGGCCGCTTTCCCGACGTCGCGTTCGTGTATCCGGTCCACTTGAATCCGAACGTCCAAGAACCAGTGCGCCGGATTTTGTCGGATCGAGACAACGTCTACTTGCTGCCACCGGCTCCATATCCAGAGTTCGTCTGGCTGATGGACCGTTCGACGTTGATCCTCACCGATTCCGGCGGCGTGCAGGAGGAAGCTCCGTCGCTGAAGAAACCGATCCTGGTGATGCGCGACTCGACCGAGCGTCCCGAAGCGCTCGATGCTGGAGCGGTCGAGTTGGTCGGCACGGATTCAGCTCGCATCGTCGCCGCGGTATCGAACCTGTTAAACGATCCGCGCGAGTATGCTCGACGACAGATCGAACACAACCCGTATGGCGACGGCCACGCGGCGGAACGGATTGTCGATTTGGTGCTGAAGCAAAGTTGGAAGTGATCGTGGGGCAGGTTTTTAACCTGCCCGCCATTCACGGGCAGGTTGAAAACCTGCCCCACGTTTCGAGCAGAACCTCAATGACTCATTATGCCGCCTGGCTGATTGATCTCGACGGAACGCTGTACCGCTCGCTGCCGGTGAAGGTGGCGATGGGGATCGAGTTGTGTTTCGCGCGCCGTCAGGTGCGTCGCGTGATCCGTGCGTTTCGCCGCGAGCATGAAGCCGTACGGCTCACCGAATCGCCGGGTGACACATCGCCGTTTGTGACTCAATTGGTTCGCACGGCCGAGCAATTGCGTTGTCCGATCGCAGAAGTCCGCGCGATTGTGGACGACTGGATGTTCGCTCGGCCGGGCCGTTGGCTGCGACTGTTTCGACGGCGCGGACTGCTGCAGGAGATCGCACGCTTCCGCGCGAACGGCGGACGCACGGCGCTCGTCAGCGATTATCCGGCTCGCGTGAAGCTGGCGGCGCTCGAAGCGACCGAGCTGTTTGATGTCATCGTCGCGAATGGCGAGACGACAACTCCCTATCGGCTCAAGCCGTCTCCGCAGGCATTCGTCACGGCCGCGGATCAACTGGGAGTCCGTCACGACGAGTGCCTCGTCTTGGGTGATCGACTCGACGCGGACGGCCTGGCGGCGAAGCAAGCGGGGATGGCGTTCCGTTACATTTGAGCCGACCTTTTATTGAACGCGGCCAACGAAGAGCCTCCGATGTCTGCCTCTCGACTCATTCTGGGATCACGTTCGCCGCGCCGGCGCGAGCTGCTGGAGCTGCTCGTCCCGCCGGACTCGATCGACGTTCGGCCGCCGCTCTCGTCGGACGAGTTGGGATTCGACGGCCTGACCTCGTGGCTGGAGATTGCTCAGCGACTGCAACGGATCGCTCGCGAGAAGAACGACGACGTGCTCGCGCAGCTCACGCCGCGAATTGAAGAGGCTGAACTCGTGCTGACGGCAGATACGGTCATCGTCGCCAGTGATGCCGACGCGCGATTGCAGGTGCTCGGTCAACCGCCGGCTGATGAGTCCTGGCGAGAGGTTGTGCGTGGTTGGTTCCGCGACTTGTACGCCGGCCGCAGCCACATCGCGGCGACGGCGGTCTGCTTGACGGACCGACCGACGGGACGACGGCTCGAACGCATTGTGCAATCGCATGTGTGGGTCCGCGACGATGTTGAGCCGCTGTTGGACTGGTATCTCGCGACCGACGAACCGCGTGGCAAAGCGGGAGGCTACGCTCTGCAAGGACTCGGCAGCGTGTTTCTGACGCGTGTGGAAGGGAGCATCACCAACGTCGTCGGCTTGCCGTTGGAGGCGCTCGTCGAAATGTTGCCGCAACTCGGATGGCCGCTGAAGTAGGCCAGCCTTTCCAGGCTGACCCGTACAGCCAAAACGCCAACCGACTCGCTCAGGTCAGGCTGGAAAGCCTGACCTACTGACGCGGTGTCCCGTCGGTTGCGGCTTCGCTACTATCCCGCCCCTCGCGCGAGGCTGTTTCCCGCGCTGGATTCTTGCCGAACTAGAAACGTCTGCCGCGATGCCTGATCCCGATTCCTCCACGCCCCCGCCGAGCAATGAACCCGATCCGAAGCCGCGGCCGCCTCGACGAGAACGCGACGATGACGACGCGCCCCGCCCGTCACTGTGGGGACCAGCCATCTTGATCGGTTTGTTTCTCTCGCTGATGCTGGCGATGAGCTGGAAGAATCTGGTCGGCTCGGCCAACGAGGTCGATTTCTCGGTCTTCTGGAAGCAATTGGAAGCGAGCAATGTCTCCGAAATCACGCTGACCGGCAGCCATGCCACCGGCAAATGGAAAGTGGTTCCGGAAGGTTCCGATGCAGGCGGCAAGAAGTTCGCCGAGACGTTCAGCACGCACATCCCCGAACCGATGCTGGAAGACCCGGACCTGCGCAATCGGCTGCGGCAGGTTCCCAAATTCAAGGCCGAGGATGCGACGCCGCAAATGTTCAGCCAGTTCTTGTTCGGCTCAATGTTTCTGATGGCCATGCTGCTGGTCGTCTTCTTCATCATGCGGCGCTCGATGGACCCCAGCGGCACATCGTTCATCGGCAGCTTTGGCAAAGCGGGCGCGAAACGCTTCAAGCTCTCGGACCATCACACGACGTTCGCCGATGTCGCCGCGATGGAATCGGCCAAAGGGGAACTGATGGAGATCGTCGAGTTCCTCAAGACGCCGGAGAAGTTTCACAAGCTCGGCGCGCAGATTCCCAAAGGGGTGCTGCTGATGGGTTCGCCCGGCACCGGTAAGACTCTGCTGGCTCGCGCGACCGCGGGCGAGGCGGGCGTGCCGTTCTTCACGATCAACGGTTCTGAGTTCATTCAGATGTTCGTCGGCGTCGGCGCGAGCCGCGTGCGCGATCTGTTTCAGCAAGCTCGCGAGAATTCCCCGTGCATCATCTTCGTGGACGAGATCGACGCCGTCGGCCGCGTGCGCGGCGCGGGACTCGGCGGCGGACACGACGAACGCGAGCAGACGCTCAATCAAATCCTCAGCGAGATGGACGGCTTCTCGCCGACCGAAGCCGTCATCGTCATGGCCGCGACGAACCGGCCGGATGTGCTCGACCCTGCCCTGCTCCGCCCCGGCCGCTTCGATCGGCACGTCACCATCGACCGGCCGACCAAAGAAGGCCGCAAGCAGATCCTGAAAATCCACGTCCGTAAAGTGCCGCTGGCCGATGACGTCGATCTGGGCGAAGTGGCCGCGTCCACCATCGGCTTCACCGGCGCGGAACTCAAGAATCTCGTCAACGAAGCCGCGCTCAACGCAGTGCGTGCCCAGCGAACCGCCGTCGTTCGAGACGATTTTGAAGTCGCCCGCGACCGCGTGCTCATGGGAGCCAAACGCGAGGAGATCCTCACCGAGCACGAGAAAGCGATGACCGCGTATCACGAAGCGGGACACGCGCTGCTCGCGTGGTTCCTGCCCGATGTCGATCCGGTCCACAAGGTCACGATCATCCCGCGCGGCCGAGCACTCGGCGTCACGCAACTGCTCCCGGAAGAGGACCGCTATCACTACGGCGAGAAGCGGATGCACTCGCAAATGGCGATGATGCTCGGCGG
>CAMDEA010000050.1 GCA_945893045.1 Planctomyces sp. SH-PL62 | reverse complement strand
AAACGCTCTGGTGCTCGTTGGAATCTCCGCAACGCCGAATCCGTCTCCGCCCTGACCAACCTCCGCGACAGCAATCAATGGCAACCCTATTGGTCAACTTGCGACACCACAAAAACTTAACACCGCCAATATCTCTGGGCACACCCGCCGGGCGTTGGTTGCTCGCGCCGTTTGACGTCTTCGCGCGGATGATCATGGCGAGCGATCTGGCCAGCTTCGCGATCTCGACGAGTTTGGTGTTGCTGGTCGATGCGAGTTTACTGGCGCTGGCGTATCGGCTGGACGGTCTGTCGTTGGAGGCGGCTCTGACGATCAGCGAGAAGTGGACCGCGCGGATCAAGCTCGCTCAGACGAAAGGAGCCTGGCACATGTTCGGCTCGCCGACATCGCAGGTGGCACGACGTCGCATTCGGCGACTGCCGTTTTGGAATGGAATCGGTCCCATCGTCTGGCAGCGGTTGACGACCAACATTCGCACGTCGCTCAAACTGTTTTGGTTGCTCGGCGGCGCGGTGGTCCTGGCCGGAGGGCTGGCGGTCACCGTTCATCACAAGACTCCCGAGCAACCCTTCGCGGCCGCAGGGGCGGGATTCGGCGTGATGGTTTACCTCAGCTTTCTGATTTCCATGTCGCTGCAAAACGACATTGAACGAGTGGGCTACTTGAAATCCCTGCCACTGCGTCCGGTCGTCATCGTGCTGGGTGAACTGCTTGGTTTCGTGGGATTGCTGTCGGCGGTCCAGGGGACGTTCTTCTTGGCGCTGTGCGGCTTACTGCCGTCGATTGCCGGCTGGCTGGTCAGCGCGGCGGTGCTGTCGCTGCCGCTGAATTTCATGCTGTTTGCCGTCGATAAAGCGATCTTCTATCTCTACCCCACGCGCATGGCGAAAGGAGCTCCCGGCGATTTTCAGAATGCCGGCCGGCAAATGTTCTTTGTGTTTATGAAAATGCTGCTGCTCTTCGGAGCCATCACGCTGGTCGGCATCGCCGTTATTCCCGGAGCAATGGTAAGTTCGCCATTACTGGCCGTGATCCCTGCGGTCGCCGTGTTGCTGATCGAATGCGCCGGCCTGGTGCCGCTGCTGACCTACGCCTTTCATCGCTTCGATCCGAGCGTCGATACGCCGGCATGAAAGTAGACGAGTCACTCCGTGACTCGAAACTTCCGGTCACGGAGTGACCGGTCTACTTTCTCTTGCTTTTCCGCCGCCGATTGTCATACTGTCATAGTCGTCTATGACACGGAGACAATCATGTTCCTGCACGTCGATCCGGACAACGGGCTGGCGATCTACGATCAGATCGTGCGGCAGATCAAATTCGCGGTCGCCACCGGAGCATTGCCTCCCGGCGAGATGGCTCCGTCGGTGCGCGAGCTGGCTCGCGAGCTGGCCGTGAATCTCAACACGGTCTCGAAGGCATACCAGCAGCTTCAAGTGGAAGGCGTGCTGGAAAGCGTCCGCGGAATGGGACTGGCGGTCGCAGCGGGTGCGCTCAAGCAATGCCGCGCCGAACGGGTCAAGCTGGTTCAAGAACGGCTCCGCGAAGTGCTGTGGGAGGCTCGGCAGAGCGGGCTGGATTTGGACGAGGTTCAAAAGCTGATCGCCGCCGAGATGCCGGCGATCGACAAGAAACTGGCGGCGAAGTTGAAAGGGAAATGAGCGGCACGGCGCTAGCCGCCGGTCACCTCGTTCTCACGCAGAGTGCGGGTGAAAGAGATTCGGTGAGCCGGAGGGCGTCAGCCCCCGGACGTTCTGAGCGATCCGAGTCCGGGGGCTGACGCCACCCGGCTCACCTGGACCACTACAAAAGCAACCAAGGACCAATCATGGCAATCAATGACGATGGGCCGGTCATTCGACTGGAGAACGTGACGAAACGATTCGGCCGCGAGGTGGCACTCGACGGCGTGTCGTTCGAGGTGCCGCGCGGGGTGGTGTTCGCGCTGCTCGGCGAGAACGGAGCGGGCAAGACGACGGCGATTCGCGCGATGCTCGGCTTGGGGCATCCCGATGCCGGCAAGCTGGAGGTGCTCGGCATGGACAGCCGGCGGGACGGGCTGAAGATCCGCGAACGGGCGGGCTGCGTGTTCGAGAAGCCGACGCTCTACGAATGGATGACCGTGGACGAGATCGGCTGGTACACGGCCGGGTTCTACGGCGACGGGTTCCTGGAGCGATATCGCATCATCGCCTCGCAGTTTGAATTGCCGGCGACGAAGAAGATCAAAGAGCTGTCGAAGGGGATGAAGGCGAAAGTCGCACTCGCGCTGTCGCTGGGACATGACCCGGAGCTGCTCATCCTCGACGAGCCGACGTCGGGGCTCGATCCGATGGTGCGGCGCGAGTTCCTGGAACGGATGGTGGACCGCACGGCGACCGGCAAGACGGTGTTCCTGTCGAGCCACCAAATCCACGAAGTCGAACGCGTGGCCGATATGGTCGCGATTCTGCGTCATGGCAAGCTGCTGTTGTGCGAGCGGCTCGACCGATTGAAGGAGGAGATCACCGAGTTGACCGTGACTCTGGCCGAAGGATTCGCACAGCCGCCGGAAGTCGCCGGCGAGGTCTTGCGTCAATCACGCCGCGCCCGGCAGTGGCAGATCCTGACTCGCGGAACCGCGCCGCCGGACATTGAGACTCTGCGGATGCACGAATCGGTCGCGGAGGTCGCCGTTCGCAAACCGAACCTCGAAGAGATCTTCACCGCGTACATGCAATGATCCTGGAGTGCGGTGTGACCCAGATGCTGGGTGCCCCAACACCGCCCTCCATTCATTTGGAATAGCGACCTTTGAAGTTCAACAAACGCAGTCGTGAAAGTTGGCTGACAAAAGAGCGTTTTCTGGCCAATCAACGCCTCCATTCCAAATGAATGGAGGGCGGCGTCAAGCCGCCGCACTCCAGGGAAAGGCATCATGTTCTCAGACACTCAATTCTGGCGCTTGGTTTGGAAGGAATATCGCACTCAACAGCCGCTGTGGCTGGCGTTGCTGATCGCGACGCCGTTGATGCAGGTGGGGATGCTGATCCTGCGGTTCGTGACCGATGATTTTGGGTTTCGGCCCTTCTCGGCCGAGACGGCCAACGCATTGATGGCGATCGGTTTCATCTCGTCGATCGTGTATCTCCTGGGCTGCTGCGCGACGATGTTTTCGGTCGAGCACGAAACCGGCGTGTTCGATTTCCAGCGAGTGCTGCCGACGAATCAGCCGCGAGTCTTCTGGGCAAAAGTCAGCTTCGCGGCGGCGAGCAGCCTGCTGCTGACCGCGATCCTGTGGCTGGTGACTCGCGGTATCTTTTTGTGGGACGCACCACAGGGCAGCACTTGGTTTGGAACCTACGGCCTGCTCTACATGGCCGAGATCTTCGCATGGAGCATCTTTGCTTCGCTCATCGTGAGACAGCCGTTATGGGGCGTGATCGCCGCCATCGCGTGGCAAACTTTGATGATGCAGTTGGTGTTGCCCTATCTGACGGGCGGGCGGCTGGACGATGTCATCCAACTTCTCAACGAAGACCAACGATTTACATTGAGCCGCTGCCTAGTACTCGCACTGCTGGTGACGGTCGATGTCGTGCTCGGCAAGCTGTGGTATGAAGATCGGCTACGGTTGCCGCGCTGGCGGTTTGGCCTGACGCGAGACGTCGTGGCGAGCTATCCGATCGACATGGAACTGCCGCCATACACCGGCCAACGCCAGATCGGATGGACGCGGTTGCTATGGATGAGTTGGCGTGACGGACGCTGGGTGATGATCGGTGTTCTGGCTTGGTATGGCTATCACTTCTTCACGCTGAAGCATGTCCGCGAATGGCAACTCCTTTTTCTTCCGTCGACTGTCGGAAGCTTTTTGTTTGGTGTCTTCGCATTTGCTCCAGAACAATGGGGCGGTCGATTTCGCTACCTGACGGAGCGAGGCTGCTCGCCGCGTCATGCTTGGCTGAGCCGGCAGGTGCTCTGGATTCCGCCACTGCTGCTGATGTGCGCGGGGACGTTATGGAGGCGGCATTTGGAACAGGTGAATCTCCCGCACTGGCCCAGCTCCGCTTCGTACGAATTGTTGATGTTTGGCGTGATGCCATTGATTGCGTATGCCTCTGGCCAACTTGCGGCGATGCTGATTCGCAGTTCGGTCGTGGCGATCGCCGTGGGAATCGCGCTGGCAATCTTCGGCGGCATGTGGGGCGGCTTGATGTCCTCGTGGTTGGCTCCCGCGTGGTGGTCGGTCGGCTCGTTGCCGGTGATCGCGCTGTATGTGACCTGGCTCAAGGCAAACGATTGGATTGAAGAACGTCGCGGCCGAGCCGCGCGCCGGCGGCTGTGGTTGGGGCTTGGAGTTCCCTTCGTCGTCCTGCTCACGGCTTGTGCGACGTATCGCGTTGTGCAAATTCCAGCCGTAACGCTCCCGGCGGAATGGGATGAGGAATCGCGCGTGCTGGCTCGGCTGACACCGGCCGAGAAAGGAACGCTCGACATTTATCGCCGGGCGATGAACGAGATCGAGCGGGGCGAAGGCCAACTCGAATCTTATGCCGATCGATCGGCACGGCTGAAACAGGAACACGCCGATTGGACCGACATGCAAGTTCATGCCGAGGCGTTCGAGGGTTTTCATCGCGACTGGGCCATGCAACATGTTGCCGTGGTGCCGCTGTTGCGTGAGGCTCATGCCAAGCCGGCGGTGCCGTTGGCTCTTGTTGAGGGCCAACTTCCCGCTCGCGCCGCCGATGATTGGAATCCAGAGAGAACCAGCAAGTTGTCTTGGCTGATGATTCGACAGGCACAGCAGTCCCTGAAAGATGGCGACCTCGACGCCACATTGGACGACATTCTGATCGCCTTTGAGTTGAGTAGACGTTCTGACCTGCGAGCCATTCAAGTTCCCCAGTTGTACGTCAACAGGATGTCGGCCAATCACGATGCGACTTTGCTGGCAACCGTCGCCAAATGGAGTCGGCACAAAGAGCAAACTCGCGACCGAATCCTGCTGGCGATCCGCAAACTCGAAAGTCTCGCCGCAGACCACACGTCAATTCAGCACGCGGTGCATCACGAATTCCTCAACGCTCAGGAGTTTCTGAAGCTTGACGAAGCGTGGCAGAAACACGTCGAACAGATTCGCACGTCGAACCCGGACAACTATCAAGAAATGAAACTCACGCAGACCGTCCTGAGCACGATGTTCTGGGAACGCTGGCGATCCGATCGCGTCGTCCGTTGGCAATCGTCGCTCGCGCTGGAGCGTATGGACCTGATGGGAAGGATTCTGAAAGCAAATTGCCCGCTTCCTCTTTTTTCACAGTCGGCCTATCGAACGCCCCACACCCTGTCGCAAGCCGCTGAACTCGTCCCGCCTGGAGAACGAGCCAAGCTGTTGGCTATCGGGAATTACGATCAAAGCTCGGTGGAGTACACGATTCTGCGAACCACGTTGGTTCCTTCCAACATGCAGATGGGCGTGTCCTTCATCGCGGAAACCCAGTTCCTGAAGCGAGCGGAAGCTTTCCGAGCCACGATCTTGTTACTCGCGCTCTCAGACTATCAACGCGAGCATGGCCGTTATCCGGAATCGTTGAGCGAGCTGGCTCCGACCTACTTTGCCGAGGTGCCTCGCAATCCTAAGTCTGTCGGGCCATTCGTCTATTTTCCACACGGCGTCCCGGAAGATGTCACGCGCGACGTGGGGGGACGGGGCGACATTCCTGTCGTCGTGCGCAAGGCGACTCCGTTTCTCGTGACCACCAACGGACGAGGCCATCCGTCCGCACAGCAAATGTCCGATCGACGCTGGGAGTTCACCGACTACGCCGGCAAGACGATGACGCTCGAAGCGGCTCTGGCAGCGTCGCACATCTGGCTGATCGAACCGGAGGCTCGCAAACGCGATCCGTAGAACGTCCTCATTGAAGACCCCATCCGGCTTGCCCGGATGGTGAAGAAGATGGAGAGCTAACAAGCGAGAACCCACCACTGTCCCACCTCTCTCGTTCCTCCGCCGAAGGCGGAGGAACGAGAGAGGTGGGGGCGCGTGGCGACGACATCAACTAGCCCACCATCTGCTTCACCAACGGCACAAGGCCGTTGGGGTCAGGAGTCCAGGACACCCGACCCCACGCTCAGCCCCGCGTCCATGCAATGCCCCGTAGCCACACTCGCCAGAGTGTGGGCTTCAATGACCGATCCCCCACGTTCTGGCGAACGTGGCTACGAGAATGACGAGATCATGTTCTCAGACACCAAATTCTGGCACCTGGTCTGGAAGGAATACCGCACGCAGCGAGCGTTGTGGCTGACGTTGTTGATTGTCGCCCCAGTGCTGCAAGCCGCGCCGGTGGCGCTGATGTGGTGGACCGACGATTTTCGGCCACTGCAACCGGACCCTCGGAACGACGGAACACGGATGGGCTGGCTCGTCATTGGCTACCTGGCGGTGGCGATTTATGTGCTGGGTTGTGCCTCGACGTTGTTTTCGGTGGAGCACGAGGCAGGCACGTTCGACTTTCAGCGGGTGTTGCCAGCCAATCCGCCGCGCGTCTTCTGGGCGAAGATCTGGTTTGCCCTGGTGAGCAGCCTGGCCCTTGCGCTGCTGCTGTCGGTCATCACTCGTGGGTTGTTCGTCCCCACGTTGCCGAAAGATGGTTCGTGGTTCTTCGGCCTCGGAGGACTGCTCCTCATCGAACTGTTTGTCTGGAGCGTGCTGTGTTCGTTGCTCATCAAGCAGCCGTTGTGGGGAGTCATCGCTGCGCTGTTATTGCAAACGTCGGTCATCGGCATCGCGCTGCCGAATTTAATCCGACTGGACCTCAACATTGATCGGTGGAGCTACGCGGACGTGCGACTGACGAATTGGCGAGTTGCGATCGTCGTGATTCTGGCGGTGACGGACATCGTGCTCGGCAAGTTGTGGTTTGAAGATCGTCTGCGGTTGCCCCGTTTTCGATTTCGATGGCGACGGGAGATCGTTCCGAGTTATCCGTCAAATGCGGAGTTGCCGACCTACTCCGGCCAGCATCAGGCCGGCTGGTCGCGAATGCTTTGGCTGAGTTGGCGTGATGGGCGTTGGCTGATCGCTGGGTTTCTGGCGTGGTTCGCGAATGATGCTTATGAGTTTCGGCACCTCCACGCCTGGGAACAGTTGGTGCTGCCGGGCTACTTGGCCAGTTTCGCGTTCGGGGTGTTTGCGTTCGCCTCGGAACAATGGCGAGGCCGGTTCCGATTCATGGCCGAGCGTGGTTGCGCGCCGCGCCATGCCTGGCTCTGCCGACAGGCGATCTATCTTCCGCCAGTCCTGCTGATCTGCTTGGTCATGGCTTGGATGCGATCGTTCGAGTCAGGCGCAATTCGTCACCTCCCTGGCTATGCAGCACAAATTGCACAAAGAGAAATGACGTCGGCGATCTTTCCGTTGATGTGTTATTCCGCCGGACAGTTTGCCGCCATGCTGATCCGCAGCACGGTCGTTGCAATCGCGGTAGGGGTCGCGCTGGCAGCGTTTGGATTCATGTGGGGAAACGGGATGACCTCGTGGCTGGCCCCTGCGTGGTGGTCGGTCGGATCGTTGCCAGTGATCGGGTTGTTCGTGACGTGGCTCAAGGCGAACGACTGGGTGGAAGAACGCCGTGACCGAGTCGCTCGCTGGCGGCTCACGCTGGGTTTGGGGATTCCGATCGCGGTGCTGTTGGCGACATGTGCGACCTACCGAGTGGTGCAGATCCCCGTCGTGCAATTGCCTGCCGAGTGGGACCAAGTGGACGACGCCGAATCGAAGCTCAGTCCCGACGAGAAAGAAACACTCAAGCTCTATCGCCGAGCGTATGCCGAGCGGATACGGGCCGCGCAGAAGCATTTTGCGAACACCGAAACGCGACTTCGCGAAATTCAACTCGCTCATCCTGATTGGGATGACAACCAGCGACGGAACGAGGATGAAAAAACCGGTCGCGAGCAATGGTTTTTGGAAATGCTCCCCGTCGTCGAACTGTTAGCGGAGGCTCATTCCCGACCGGACGTGGCATTGGAATTCTTGAACTCTGAATTACCGCATTACCCTGTCAACACACTGCAATCGGACGCTTGGTCGGATTTCTCGATGGTGCTCATGGACCACGCTCGCCGCCACGTCAACGAAGGAAATCTCGATGGGGCGTGGCGGGCCTTCGAGATTGAGTGGGAGTTGCTCCGCCGGGCACAACTGCGCGTCACGGCGGATTCCTTCGATCCGATTGCTCCCTACGAAGAATGGCTGCGAGAAGAGATCGTGAAGTGGGGACGTCATCCCAATCAATCGCGAGACGGCGTTCTCAAAGCGATCCGCCGACTGGAAGCCGTTGCGCAACAGGATGTCGTCCGAAACGAGATTCATCGGCAACTCGTCACTTCGCGGTCACTGGTGGAAGATTTTGAACGGTGGCATCGGTACGTCCTTTGGAGGCATCGCCGCCGCATCGAATACGGCGAAGAACTGGGCTGGTGGATTCATTGGCGAATACAGCCGTGGGAACGCTGGCGATTCGAGCGATTGCTACGACGGCAAGCATTCTTTGCCATCAGCAGTGCCGATGGTTTGAAGCGGCAGCTTGAGTCGCAGCAACCGTTGTCACTTGCTGCTTTGAATGTCAGCCTTGGCCCGTACCCGCACGAGAGGACTCTCCTCGAAGACACCACTCTTCCGGCAAATTCCCAGGGAGGATTCCAGGTCACCGTGTTCAGCCAATTCCTCAGTCGCGCCGAAGCCTTCCGAGCCACCATGCTGCGATTGGCTCTGTTAGATTTTCAACGCGAGCATGGCCGCTTTCCGAAGTCGCTGAGCGAACTGGTTCCGACGTACTTCACGGAAGTCCCGCGTGATGCCAGCACCGGCGGGGAGTTTGGCTATTTTCCGAACGGAGTTGGCGAGGACGTCATCGGCGCTCCGACACAACGCAACGGCTTCCCGATCGAATACCCGATCCGCCTGCCGAAGGGGGTTCCGTTCCTGCTGACCACCGACGGAACCGGCTCTCCACTGCGACGTCGAGGCCGCGACGGAGATTGGGAATTCACGGATCTCGCCGGTAAAGACTTGTCGATCCAAAAGGCCCTTGCCTTCGCGCGGATCTGGCAAATCGATCCGCAGCAACCGAGCAGCGAATAGAGCAGTTCGGCGAACCCAACAAAACGGCACAGGCGAGCGGTGCAGACGTGAGGGGTCGGGTGTGCGAATTTCAGATTTCGCCGCCAACGATTCCCCACTTCCGAAGCAGATTCCGGCGAAATCTGAAATTCGCACACCCGACCCCGGACTATCCTGAGTCATGACCGGCGAGCGGGTTTCGATTTGTTGAGGTTCGCCAATCGTGTTCGCAACTCGCGGAGACTGACGGTCTCGGCCCAATCATTCAGCGGGTAGGACTTCGTGCCGGGGTGGACGACGAACACGCGGCGCAGGTTCAAATCCTCGTGAGCGACTTGCAATGACTTGGTGATGCCGGGAGCGTCGGCGTATTTGAACTCGAAGCCGTAGCGCTGGCCGTTGATGAAGACCAGCAGGTCGAGTTCCGCTCCGCCTTGCGTGTTCCAGAAGTACGCCTCGCGGTCGCCGGTGATGCGCAGCACTTCCTCCAACGCAAAGCCTTCCCAGGAGGCTCCCAGTTTGGGATGCGATTCGAGCGCGGCGAAGGACGGGATGCCCAACAACGTGTGCAACAAACCGCTGTCGCGCAGATAGACTTTGGGGGACTTCACCTGTCGCTTGCCGAGATTCTCGAACCACGGCGGCAACTGCCGCATCACGAACGCGCCGCACAAAACGTCGAGGTGCCGTTTGACGGTCGTGTGTGCTTCGCCCAGCGAACGGCCAATTTCCGAGGCGTTCCAAATCTGGCCGTGGTAGTGCGCGACCATGTTCCAGAAACGCCGCATCGTGACCACCGCCGTCTGCACTCCGAAGAGGCGCAGATCACGTTCCAGAAATGTCTGCACGAAGTCGTCCCGCCATTGCCGGCTCTCGGCGTCGGACGTGGCGAGAAACGATCGCGGAAAACCTCCGCGCCACCACAACGGTCGCATCTCCTTCGTGCCGACTTCCGACAGACTGAACCCGGACATCGGGATCAGCGAGACTCGCCCGGCCAGTGACTCCGAGGCTCCACGCACCAGATCGGGGGACGCACTGCCGAGCAACAGAAACCGCGCGGAGAGCGGCTTGCGGTCAGCCAACACGCGCAGCACGGGAAACAACTCCGGCCGCAATTGAGCCTCGTCGATCACCACGAATCCGCGCAGGGGTTCCAATGTGGTCATCGCATGAGACAGACGACTCGCATCAGTCGGCGACTCCAAATCGAAGTACACGGCGTCGCGTTGTTTCGCGAATTGCCGGGCCAAGGTCGTCTTGCCGCACTGTCGCGGCCCCAACAGCATGACAATCGGGTTCGAGCGAAACCGCGTCGCGATCAAGTCCGCCAATTCCGTCCGTTTGAGCGTGGCCATCGTCCTTGCAATTTGAGCACAGGACGCTCAATTTGCAAGGATGAGATTTTGGTGGCGTGAGGGGTCGGGTGTGCGAATTTCAGATTTCGCCACCAACGACTTCCCTACTTCTCAAGCTGACTCCGGCGAAATCTGAAATTCGCACACCCGACCCCGGACGATTATTCGTTCAGCCGACCCGCTCGACCGGCGCGGGCTTCGGCGACTTCTTCGGCGAATTCGGCTTTGCCGTCGTAGAGTTTGATGATGCTTCGCCAAGTTTCCTCGGCGTCGTGTGTCTTGCCGGCGAGGTGTTGCTCGCGGGCTTTCTTCAGCGCGTCGTTGACGATTTGTTTGCGATCAACATTGCCATCTCCGGCGTTCTCCAGCAGCGCGAGTTGCCGCTGGGCGAGGTTGCGATAAGAGCAATCCTGCTCACGCTCTTTGAGCAGGTCGATCATCGCGCGGTATTGCTCGCGAGCGGTGACGTTGTCGCCGAAGCGTTCGAGTTCGCGGGCTTGCAGGAACAATCGCTCGGCTTCGTGCTTCGGGTCTTGGCCGAGCTTCAGGCGCGTCTCGATGCCGCGCTCGGTGCGGTACATCTCCAGTTTGTCGATCAACTCGCGAGCTTCATCCGCGTGCTTGCCGTTCGGGAAGCGTTCCAAGAGCGATTTGAGGTAGCGGTCGTTGGCCTCTTGCCATTGGACGGGATCATCCGACTTCATCAGCGGCACCGCGCGAGCAAACAACTTCTCTTCGGACGGCGGCAGCAGCGACCACGCGACTCCGCCGAGCATCACGGCCAAGCAGCTTGCGAGGAACCAACCCCGTTCCCAGATCGGGCCGGTCGCTTTGCGTTTCTTTTTTTTCTTGCCGAGCAGTTTTTTCAATTGGGCCGCGTCGGGGATTTGCGACATGTCGATCGCGGTTTGGCCGGCTCCGGCGGTCATCTGCGACATGGTGCTGGTCTTGGCGGCGACTCGTTCGAGGACTTCTTCCAGCGCGACTTGCACCAACAGCGCGTCGTGCGGCCGTTTGTCCGGCGACTTCGCCAACAGTTGCAGCACGACCTGTTCGAGGAACACCGGACAGTCCATGACCTCGGCGCGGATTTTCGCCGGCGGTTCGTTGATGTGCTTGAGCAGCGTTTCCATCGCCGCGGCCCCTTGGAACGGCACATGGCCGGTCAGCATCTCGAACATCACGCAGCCCAGCGCATAGAGATCGGTTTTGTTGCTGATCGGCAGCTTGCCGGTGATCTGTTCGGGAGCCATGTAAGCGTGCGTGCCAACCGTTGAACCGGTGCCCGTCAACGCGGTCGCGTCCGAGTCGCGGGCGATCCCGAAATCTCCCAACCGCAGCTTGCCGTCTTGACCGAGAAACAAATTCGCGGGCTTGAGGTCGCGATGCACGATGCCATGCTCGTGAGCGTGTTCGAGGGCTTCGCAGATCTGGCTGCCAAACTCGACGACCTGTTGCCACGGCAGCCGGCTTTGCTCTTTAAGCAGTTCCGCCAATGTGCCGCCGTTGATGAATTCCATCGCGTAGAAGTGCTGGCCGTCTTGCTCGCCGCCACCGTAGAATTGCACGATCCTCGGATGCTTCAGTTTCTTGAGAATCGCCATCTCACGCTCAAAGCGTTCGACGAGTTTCCTGTTCGCGGTCAGGACGAGCGGCAACACCTTGAGTGCGACATCGGCTCCGTTCTTGGTGTAGGTCGCCTTGTAGACGATCCCCATGCCGCCGACGCCGAGTCTCTTCTCGATCAAGAACGGCCCGATCAGGCGATGGATCTCCGAACTGGGAGCTTTCTTCGCCGCAACAGGTTTCGTGCCGGCGATCGGTTGCCGGTTGCGAACGGACGGCTGCACCTCCCTGATCGGTTCCGGTCGCGTGATTGGCTGCTTCCGCTGAGGCGGTTTGAGCAGCGAAGCATCTTCCACATGACTGGCGGGCATGTCCGACTCCTGAAAGACACGGATCAAAAACCAAATCACCTCGCGTCGGTCACGAATGAAACAGGCGAGCGGGGCGGCGTCAGCCCCCCAGACCGGCGGCGAACACACCGATTTGTAGCAGGCACATTCCATGTGCCGCCCGCAATTCTCAGGCTGACGGCACATGGAATGTGCCTGCTACTTTCCAAAGTGAGTGCCATTGGGCAGACGCCGCCCCGTTCACCAAAATCTCCTTCGCATGACCGCGCTAAGCATCCTGAGCCAGACTTACCTCACCGAGTCCCCTCGTGGGACCGAGAATGCGGCAATTTGTCAGACAAGTTGCGGTCACAGGCGGATTCGTTGCCAAGAAACAACCTCCCGGCAGTTTCGATTGGTTGGCCTCCGCGGAAATCTCCATCTTGGCCGGAACCAAACAGGGTGTTGCGATGCTCAGACCGGGCCGGGCATAATCTGCATCGGCAATTGGTTCGTTCTCAGGTTCGACGCTCAGGACTGGGGCTTTTCATGCTTGTCACTCCCCGACGATTTCGGTTGGTGTTGTTCGTATTGCTGGCGCTGGGGCTGACCACGCGGCCCGCTCTGGCTCAAACCAAGCGAGCGGTCATTCGCACCGAAGGGGGCGGCCTCCAAGTCATTGACGGCGCGGTGCCCGGTCAGCCGGTCGTGCCCGGTCAACCAAATCCCAACGCCAAGCCCGGCGATGCGAAGCCAGGTGATCCCAACAAACCGGTAGATTCCAACGCTCCGAAAGAGGGAGAGAAAAAGAAGGACGGCCCGTCGCCGCTGACCACTCGCCCCGCGAAGCCGCAGAGGCCGCCGAACCCCGACGAACTGAAGAACCTCAAGCCGGACGCGGATGGCAAAGTGAAGTTTAATCTCAAGGGGCAGCCTTGGCCCGATGTGCTCGACTGGTTGGCCGAGACTTCACAGAAGAGTCTCGACTGGCAGGAACTTCCCAACGACTACTTGAACCTCGTCACGCAGCAGAGCTACACGGTTGACGAAGCTCGCAATTTGCTCAACCGGCATTTGCTGTCGGATGCTCACGCACGGTGAGCAGATCTCCGTCGTCAACGTGACGAAGATCAATCCCGGCATGGTGCCGCGCGTCGAGCCGGATGATTTGCAGACGCTCCCGGATTACGACTACGTGAAGACGTCGTTCCCGCTGGCCTGGCTGCTCGCCGATCAGGCCGAGAATGAACTCAAGCCGATGCTCAGCCCTAACGGCAAGCTGACGCACCTGACGAATACGAATCGCCTGGAAGCGATGGACTCGGTCAAAAATCTGCGCGAAGTTTGGATCGTGATTCAGGAGGAGCAATCCGGCGGTAAGCAGGAGCAGCTCGTGCGCGAGTTCAAGCTCAAGCACACGAAGGCGGGCGAAGTGCTCGACCAATTGCACACCCTGCTGGGGATCAACAAACCGAACTCACAGAAGAAACGCAGCGGCAGCAGCGGCGGGGGCGGCGGCATGGACTCCAACATGATGATGCAGATGATGCAGCAGATACCGCAGATGATGCAGCAAATGCAGCAGCAAGCGCAGCAAGGTCAAGCAGCCGGCGCTGCGGCAAAAGCCAAGCCCGGCGAAGTGCGTCTGCTGGCGAACGAGCGGGAGAACAGCATCCTGGCGACGGCACCGCCCGACAAAATGGCGATCGTTGCCCAAGCCGTGAAGACGCTCGACGTCGTCTCCTCACGCGGCGAGCACTTGCTGCAGAACGTGCAGCGGATGCAGGTCTATCGGCTCAACGGCATTGATCCGCAAGCACTGATCGACCTGCTCGAAGACGTCGGCAATCTCGAACCGACGACCAAGGTGCAGGTCGATGCCAAGAACAAGTCGATCGTCGCCTACGCCTCTCTCGCCGATCACATGACGATCAAACTGCTCGTCGACAAACTCGACGGCAGCAGCCGCAAGTTTCAGGTCATCCCGCTGCGCAAGCTGGGTGCCGAATATGTCGCCGGCTCCATCGAGTTCATGATGGGGGGGCGCGGAGAAAGAAAAAACTCAGTCCCGCAGCAATCCGTACTACTTCGATTACAACCCGTACGGGATGCGGGGGCAGACCCAGACGGACAACAGCGACAAGTTCAAGGTCGATGCAGACGTCGAGAACAATCGCCTGCTGCTGTTTGCCAACGAGATTGAACTGCGTGAGATCGAAAACCTGCTGATGAAGCTCGGCGAAATCCCACCGCAAGGGGGCAATCGCAGCCGGCAGCGCTATCTCGAAAGCCTCGACCCGGAAGATGCCGAGCAGTTGTTGGAACGAGTCCGCAAGATCTGGCCCGGCATCAGTCCCAACGAACTGATCATCGAAGACGCCGTTCCACCGCGCAAGCCGCAACGTCCCGAACCCGCCGAGTCGCCGGACACCACGCCCCCGCGCGACGAGTCCACCAAAGAGAAGTCGCCCAAGAAGATCAACGCCCCGAAAGCACAAGCTTCGCAACCGAAGGCTCGCGAAGTTCTGCTCGCGGTGGCCGATGACCCCACAGAAAAAGATCTCACAGTGCAGATTTCCAACCTGCCCGGCCAGGAGGAAACGGACGACGCGCCGGCGGTTCCCCCGAATCGAATTCAAGGCCAGAACCGTGACGGGCAGGTTGAAAACCTGCCCAACGGCCGTACGCCGCCGCCGCCGATTCGCATCCGCCGCGCTCCCGATGGCAAACTGATTCTGGAATCTCAGGACACTGCGGCACTCGATCAACTCGAAGACTTGATGCGCGAAACCGCGCCGCCGAAACGGGACTACAAAGTCTTCTACCTCAAGCATTCGACCACCTGGGCTTATTCGATCGAACTCAGCCTGAAGGACTTTTTCGAGGAAGACAAGAAGAAGACCGGCAGCACCTACGATCCTTATTTCGGGAGAATGATTCAAAGCTCAAATCCAGACTCCTCACGCCGGCTGTCCAAACGCAAACCGCTGAAGTTCATCTCGGATTCCGACAGCGGCACGATCATCGTCCAGGGAGCGACCCCCGAGCAGCTCAAGGTCGTGGAAGAGCTGATCAACATCTACGACCAACCGGTCGCTGGCGACGGCAAACAGGTCCGCAAGACACAGGTCTTCACGCTCAAGTATTCCAAGGCGACGGTCCTCGCCGAAGCGGTCAAGGATGTCTATCGCGACTTGCTCTCGGCCACCGATAAGGCGTTGCAAAGCAACCAACCAGGCAAAGAAGGGCAGAAGCCTCCCGAGCGCAACTACACCTTCATCTACGGAGGTGGCGAAGGGGACGACAAATCCAAGAAGCAAGAGACTCCAGTCAAATTCAAAGGTCTGCTTTCGGTGGGGGTCGATGACATCTCCAACACGATCATCGTCTCCGCCCCGGAAAGTCTGCTGGAGAATGTCTCTCAATTGATCGACCAACTCGACCGCGCCGCTCGTCCAACCAACTCGGTGCAGGTTGTGAAATTGGACAGCAAAGTGAACGCCATCGACCTCCAAAAGCGACTGAACAAACTCTTCACCAAGCCCCTGCCCAAAAACCCGCAGCAGCAGAAGCCCAACCAACCACAACCTCAGCAGCAGCCGCAGCAAGCCGCCGAAAATGCCGAAGAACCGCTCATCGTCCCGTAGCCCGACTCTCGGAGTCGGACCTCTGGAAAACATCTTGGCGAGCGGGACGGCGTCAGCCCAATGGCACTTATCTTTGAGCGGAATGGCGCTAGCCACCGGTGTTGTGGGGACGATTTTCCCTGCGGAATACCGGCGGCTAGCGCCTTGCCGCTCACTAAAGTTACTGCCATTGGGCTGACGCCACCCCGCTCGCCGGTTTCATTTGTGGTCGTGTTTCGGAAAGTCGGTGTCGCTGCCGTCTGACCACAGGCGTTGATACTTTGGATGCTCTTCACGACAACGCTTTCAACATCGTTGCCACCCGGAGCATCCCCAATGACCGAGAAGCACCTGCTGTTCGCCGTGTTGGCTTTTGAGAGCGAACTGCTCGACCTCGCACAACTCACCGCCGCCTGCCGAGCGTGGGCCGAAGACAAATCCAAACCGCTCGCCGACCTTCTGGTCGAACGGGGCTGGATCACCACTGAGGATCGCGGCTTCGTCGAAAAGCAACTCGCACGCAAACTGGCCAAGCATCAGCACGACCCACGCGTCACGCTCAACGCCGTGACGCGCGGCGATGTCTGCGACGCCATCCAAGAAATCGACGACCCCGACATCCAGCAATCGCTCAGTTCCTGGCCATCGAGCCGCCCCGTGCTCATCGAAACCATCGGCGAGACGCTGACCGACGATCCTTCGTTGCTACCGAAGTCGAGGTACACATGGCTCAGCGAAGTCGGTAAAGGGGGCCTCGGCAAAGTCTGGCTGGCGCGGGACAACGACCTTGCTCGCGAAGTCGCACTTAAGGAGTTGAAGCCCGGATCGACTTCCAGCACAGCGGTGCGGCGGCTCATCAAGGAAGCTCAGATCACCGGGCAACTTCAGCACCCAAACATTGTGCCCGTGTACGAGGTCAATCGCGGCGGTCGCCCCTACTACACCATGAAACTGGTCAAGGGTGAAACGCTGCTTCAAGCGATCCAACGGCACCATCAGCGACGCCGTGAGTGGAGGAAAGACCTGCTCTCCGAGCAGCGCTTGATGAGCGTCTTCCTCAACGTCTGCGACGCGATTGCCTACGCACATTCGCGTGGCGTCATTCATCGCGACTTGAAGCCGGATAATGTCGTTCTGGGCGATTACGGCGAAGCAATTGTTCTCGATTGGGGTCTGGCGCGCCGAGTCGACGCGACGGACGAAGACATCTTTCCGGTGGAACTCACCGACGACGCTCGCACCGACGCCACTCAAGCTGGCCAGAAGCTGGGGACTCCCGCCTACATGTCCCCCGAACAAGCCTCCGGCCGAGTCGACTTGATCGACCATCGCACCGACATCTACGGCTTGGGAGCGATCCTGTTTCAAATCCTCACCGGCGAACCGCCGCATCGCACCATGGCCGATGTGGCCTGCGTCGGCCAGGACAAGAAAAGCGGGCTTGCCGCTCTGCTGCACAGCATCGAGGCCGGCGAGACCCCGCATGTCTGCGATTACGGCATCGTCCTCCCCGACGAACTCGACGCCATCTGCGCCAAAGCGATGAGCAAGGCGCGCGATGAACGTTATCAATCCGCCAAAGACCTAAAATCCGCGCTGCTGGAATTTCAAGTCCACAAAGAGAGCATCGACCTCACCGCAACTGCGACCCTCCAACTTGAGCGTGCGAAACAATCGGAAAGATTCCAAGATTACAACCGTGCCCTAATTGGCTTCGAGGAATCTCTGCGCCAGTGGCCTGAAAACACCGAAGCAAGAACCGGAATCGAGCAAACTCTGATCGCGCACGGTCAAACGGCAATCAAACATGGCGACTTCGATCCGCGCTTGTCGCTGCTGACTTCAAACGACGACATACTTTCTGAAGTGCGAACGAAGCTGGCGGGCGCTCACAAGGAACTCGCGGCGCGACGCCAACTAATAAAGGTGATCAAGAATGCGGCCGGAGTTCTCGTCGCAGCAGTCATGGTTCTCTTAGTTGTTGCCGCCAAATCTCAGCTCGATTTTCGAGAAGCACGGAAACTCAAAAATCTCGCGGTCGAAGAAACGAAGAAAGCCAAGCAGGACACTGAGAAAGCCGAAGCCGATCTTCTGGTTGTCGTCAAGGCGAAGAAGCAGGCCGATTCGTTACGCGCTGCTGCCGAGATGCTGCAAGTGCAGGCTGTGAAAACTGCGGCTGAGGCCGACACCGCCAAATTACTCGCCGAAATGGAGAAGCAGAAGGCAAACAAAGAAGCCGCCGATGCCCTAGTTGCTAAATCAAATGCTGTTCTCGCTCGCGACGCCGCTGACAAGGCCAAGATTATGGCCGAAAAAACTGTCCTCGTCGCAAAGAAAGAAGCTGCTGACGCCAACGAGAACTCGAATTACTTGCTCGGCTTGTTAGAGGCGCATCGCTTTGTTCTTGAGGACCGTTACCCAGATGCGGTCAAAAAGCTGATGCAACTCAAACGAGATTACCCCGATCGCTGCAAAGCGGAATGGGATCGGTTGTGGAAAAAAGTCGCCCCGCCGTCGTAGATGGTCCGCTGAGTGCGCCAGGGCAGGGATCGGTAAGTATTTTGCTGCCAATCTCGCTTACAGCGACGCCAAGTCTTGCCAGTTGTCTCCGACGGAGACATCGACGGCGAGTGGGACATTCAAAGTCATCGCGGTGGTCATTTCGTAGCGAACGAGTTTGGCCAGCGATTCAATTTCGGCGGCGGGAGTCTCGAAGACCAGTTCGTCGTGGATTTGCAGCAGCAGGCGGCCGGGATGTTTCGTCTCGCCAAGTCGATGGTGGACGCGGAGCATGGCTTGCTTGATGAGGTCGGCGGCGGAGCCTTGGATGACTGTGTTGATGGCGGTGCGTTCGGAGAGATTGAGTTGTCGCTTGCGTTCCGGGCGGATGCCGTCGATGGCTCGGCGGCGGCCGAGGATTGTTGTGGCGAAGCCGGTGCGAGCGACTTCGGCGAGCGTGCGGGTGATGTAGCCGTCCACGGCGGCGTACTTGGCGAAGTATTGGTCGATGAACAGCGTCGCCTTGTCTTGTTCGATGTGCAGCGCCTCGGAGAGACCGAAGGCGCTCTGGCCGTAGAGGACGCCGAAGTTGACCGCTTTGGCGATGCGACGTTGCTCGGAGGAGACGACGTCGGGGGTGACGTTGAAGATTTCGCAGGCGACGGCAGTGTGAATATCGGTGCCGACGGCAAATGCTTCGCAGAGGACCGGGTCGCCGCAGAAGTGGGCGAGCATTCGCAGTTCGATTTGCGAGTAATCCGCGCAGACGAATTTCCAACCTGGTTCGGACGGGATGAACGCACGGCGCACGCGCTGGCCCTCGGTCGTGCGGATGGGGATGTTCTGCAAGTTTGGATCACTGCAACTCAGGCGGCCGGTGGCGGCGACGACCTGATTGAAGCGCGCGTGAATCTTGCCGGTTCGCGGGTTGACCATCTCCGGCAGCGCGTCGAGATACGTCCCCTTGAGTTTGCTCAGTTGCCGATGCTCGGTGATTCGCGCTGGGAGCGGATGCACGAGCGCGAGTTTCTCCAGTACGTCTTGATCGGTGCTGGAACCGGTTTTCGTCTTCTTCAAAACCGGAAGACCGAGTTCCTCGAACAACACTTTTGCGAGTTGTTTGGGCGAGTCGATGTTGAATTCGTGGCCGGCGAGTTGATGGATCTCTGCGATGAGGTCCGTCAGTCGCCGTCCCAACTCGGCCGATTGCCGCTGTAGCTCAGCGACATCGACGCGGATGCCGTTGGTTTCCATGTCGGCCAGCACTCCGATCAGCGGACGCTCCAAGTTCCAATACAAATCCCACAAGCCTTCGCGGCGCAGATCGTCACCGAGCTTCCGCGAAAGTTGCCACGCGACGTCGGCCCGTTCGGTCGCCCATTCGGCCAGACGCTCGGTGTCTTCCAGCAAGGCTGAGTCAAACGGTGGCAGGTTACGGTGTAAGAATCGTTCGGCCAGCGCGGCGAGATCGTGGCCGCGCGCTCCCGCTTCGAGCAGATAGCTGGCAACCATCGGATCGACGCCGAAACCCGTCAGGTGAATCTCCGCGCGGCGGAGCAGCAGACAATCGGACTTGAGATCGTGACAGACAATCTGGACATCAGGGGATTCGAGGATCAGCCGCAGCGTTTTCAAGACGGATGTGGGCGTTTCGTGGGGCAGGTTTTCAACCTGCCCGGAATTGACTGGCAGATTGGAAACCTGCCCCACGTCGTCGTCGAAGAGCGATTGCTGACGACGGGGCGCGTCTGCGGTGGGGGACGACGCACTTTGCGCCCGTGCCGGGGTCAGGTGTTCTGATTTCTGTTTTGGCCGTGGAATGGGCATCGATTCTGGTTGCCGAACCGTCTTCCAATCCACGCTTAACTCCGATTGAGACGCCAAAACAGAAATCAGAACACCTGACCCCTCGTCTGTTGGGACTGGGACGAACCACAGGTTGGCATCCCAAGCGAACGCGAGCGCAACGATCTCGGCTTGCTGCGGGTTCGGCGAGGATGCGATCACTTTAAGGCAGAATTCGCGCTGCGAACGCAGTCGCTCGGTTAGCGTTGCAAGCTGCGTATCCGTCTGGACGACTTCGCATTTGCGAACGAGCTGCTCGGTCGATGCAGAGCCGACGCTCACTTCCGGTGAGCCGGTCGTTGGCAGTTTCAATTCCGCGGGCAAC
The DNA here is from genome assembly GCA_945893045.1 of Planctomyces sp. SH-PL62. GTDB lineage: Bacteria > Planctomycetota > Planctomycetia > Planctomycetales > Planctomycetaceae > SXKJ01. The sequence continues at coordinate 26,890 of CAMDEA010000050.1, read as the reverse complement.
GACTTCGCCTCGTCGATGAATCTTCGGAAACCAAATTCGTTGAACAACGTGGCCAGTCGCGCGACGTCGACTCGGCCAACGCGCATGGCGTTCCAGTCGGCGTTCAAATCCAGATGCTGATTGAGCGTGACCAGCGTGCGACTGAGTCGCGCAAGGTCGGCGAACTCCTTCAAATTCGATTTGAGCTTCTCGCCCGTGACCTTGTCCGCGTTGGTAAGGACTGCATCGAGTGAGCCAAATTGTTCGAGCAGCGCGGTCGCCTTCTTCGGACCGACCAGCGGCACGCCCGGCACGTTGTCCACGCTGTCGCCGACCAGCGATTGAAAGTCGATGGCCTGATCGGGACGGACTCCCCAATCGGCTTTCAGGTCCGCTTCGTCGAACCAGGTGTTTTTGCGGACGTTGAAAATCCGCACGCGCGGGCCGAGCAGTTGACGAACATCTTTGTCGTTGGTGACGAGACAAACCTCCCAGCCCCGTTCGACCGCTTGCCGAGTCAGCGTGGCGATCACGTCGTCCGCTTCCCAGCCGTCGCAGCGCAGCCTGGGAATTCCGAAGCCGTCCATCACCTGCTGTACCATTTCGATTTGCGGACGCAGGTCTTCGGGCATCTCGGTGCGGTTGGCTTTGTATTTCGGGTACAGCGTCTCGCGCGTGCCCGGCCCTGGCGAGTCCATCGCACACAGCCAATGCGTCGGCCGCTGAGTCTGCAAGATGTTGAACAGGTCTCGCGTGAAGCCAAAGACCGCGTTCGACGGCAGCCCTTTGGGACTGGTCATCGAAGGGATCGCATGGAATACCTGAAACAGCAGCGAGAAGGTGTCGATCAGGAAGAGCGTGGGATTGGTCATTGGTTGTTGGCTATTGGCTGTTGGTGATTGTCAGCCGCAATCTAGCTGGTGCGCATCCAAAATCACCAATGACCAACAGCCAATCACCAATCATCAATCGGACTTCTTACCCGCTACAACCGCCATGCCCCGCGCGTTCATCCCGCGTTCCGGCCGAATCGACTGCTACGACCGCTCCGCTGGCCGCATCTTGACCCAGCCCCTTGGCCGGGTAGAGTTCCCGCGTCACGTCAATTCGCTCGTCTTCCGATATTTCGAGGGTTCCATTCTCCGTTTGAGGTGAATCATGGCTGCGCCAGCGAACAAGCCGGTTGGATATCAGGTCTCGGTCATTGTGCTGTCTCTGATCCTGGTGATCTTGGGCACCGTGATCTACATGCAGGTGAAGCAAGATCGCGAGAAGCAGAAAGCATACGCGGACTCAGAAAAGAATCGCCAAGGCGTCGAAGCGGCGTTGAAGAAGCGCGACTTAGAATTCGAAGACCTCGCAAAGTTGACCGGCAACGGCACTGGCACGTCAGATTATGGACTCGGCGACGATCAAAACGTCACCAAGGTCAGGGGAGCCAGCCTGGCCGACATCGCCAAGGCGGATGTCCCCGCAGAGCCGACCTACAAGGCGGCGATCAACAAGCTGTTCCAGCAATCCAACGACCTCAGGCAGGATCGCGAGAAGATCCGCCTGGATCTGGAAGCCCTGCAAAAGAATTTGCTCGACTTGCAGCGGCAATACGACGTGCAGGTCAAGACGCAAAACGACGGCCGCACGCGAGCCGAAGGAGACCTGAGCGTCGCGATCAAGAACAAGGATGAAGAAGTTCGCGCCAAACAAAAGGTGATCGACGAACTGCGGCAGTCGGTCAACGAGGCGGCCACGGAACTCGAAAACGAAAAGACCGCGCATGCCACGGATACCAAGAAACTCAACGAAGAGATCACCAAACTGACCTCGATCAATATCCGGCTCTCCAATGACATCGACGAACTCAAGAAGACCAGCTTTGAAGTTCCCGACGGCTTCGTGCGCTGGGTGGATAATCAGAACGGCCGCGTCTGGATCAATCTTGGTGAAGCGGACAACCTGCCGAAACGCATGACCTTTAGCGTTTACAACAAGAGTCACAACGGTGTGGCGCGTGGCAGCGAGGACATCAAGGGGGCCATCGAAGTCACCCGCATCGTCGATGCACACACCGCCGAGGCCCGCATCATCAAGGATGACCTCTATCAGCCGATCACCAAGGGCGACCCGATCTTCACGCCGATCTGGAGCCCCGGCCGCAGAGAGAACTTTTCGTTTGTCGGCATCATCGACCTCGACAGCGACGGCAAGAGCGACCGTCTGAAGCTGCACGAACTGGTCGCGGGAGCCGGGGCCACCATCGACAATGAAGTCGATGACAACGGCAAACGCATCCGCTACACCAAATTCCCCAACAACTTCGTCGATCACGGCGAAGGGGTGCCGGGCATCGACGTGAATACGAAATTCCTGGTCATTGGCCAGATTCCCGACATCACACTGGCGGCCAAGGATGAGGATAAGGAACGCATCACACGCATTCTCGAAAAGCTGAAGCAACTCAAAGGGGAAGCCCAGCAGCAAGGCGTGCGGATCGTCAACCTCAACGACTTCCTGTCCTGGATTGGCTACCAACCGCAGCGTCGCCTGTACGTTCCCGGAACCGAGCAGAATGGATATCCGCTGAAGGCGGGTGTGCGAGAAGCCCCGGTCGATAAAGTCTCCGGCCAAGTCTCCGGAGCAATCAGCGGCAACAAGCGCATCAAGCCCGCGACGTCCAACAACGCGGTCAGCCCCGTGTTCAGCAAGTAGTCCTCAAGTCGCCCCCCGCTTGCCGTCCAATCCTTCAGGCGAGCGAGGCGGCGTCAGCCCAATGGTACTGACGTGAGAAGGTAGCAGGCACATTCCATGTGCCGTCAGCCTGAGAAACGCCGACGGCACGTGGAATGTGCCGACTACTTTGATGCCGCTCCGCTCGCCTGTTTTGTTCGTTATCGCGCGGCGCCGAACTGAGTCGGCAGCGCGATTCGTTCGCGAACCTGGCGGGAGGATTCCGCCAACTCTTCCAGCTTTTGGCATGACCTGCGGATGTCCCGGCAAGCGACCTCCCAAGTCGGAAACAAGCCCTGCTGAATTCGCTGCCGAGCCAAGCCGGCCGCGAGTTGGTCCACTTGCTGCTGCAACCCGCGCCGCAATCTTCGCGTGAAGAGCATGACCAGCAGCGATGCCCAGATGACGAAGATCACTCCGGCGTTGACGTAAAAATGCGTCGGCAGAATTTTGTCGGGCGACTCCAGCGAGTCCCAAAAGAAACTTTTCACGATGCGATAGAGAACGAACCCCACGAACGACAACAGCAGAATCTCGTACCATCCGCGAATGAGTGGCCCTGACCGCCTCTTCGCAACGTCTTCGACGATGCCGTCGATACGCTGGCCGGCATCACCCAGGAACTGACTTTCCACACGCGCGGCTTCCTGTCGAAGTTCCTGTACGGTCTTCGATCCGCTCGACAACTGTGTCAGCTTCGCGTCGCGCAGGAAACCATTCAGCACGAATTGCGATTCTCGAAGCAAGTCGTCTTCCAGGCCGAGCGAACTCGCGACACGTTGCAGATTCGATTCGGCTTCGCGTTCCTGCTGTTTGCTCGACAACCAGCGCGTTCCCTGGACGACGCCAATCAAGGCCATCTGCACGGACGAACGCGCACGCCACAGCGAGGCCGAGGCGAGCAAGTTTCCCAGTCCCGAATAGACCCGCAGAATGGACGAGAACGGACTCGCGCCCCAGCGTTCAGTCACGGCTGTCAGCAATCGCCGCTCCCACAGACTTTGACTCGCCACGAGTTCCTCGCGCAGCCGCTGAGTCATCGCGTCGTGCAACTTCTGGCTCTGCTCGCCCAACGCGACCTCCAGGCGGTCAATGGCCGGCAGGTTGCCGGTGACATGCTCGCGGCAATGCAGCAGTGCGGCGTGAATCAGGTCGAGCAAATTCGCACGACGCACTTGAATCCGCTGCGAGGCGGCGATGCGGCTGGTCAGCAAGTCCTGCAACCGCGCGAAATCCCCGGACGGTCGCCGACCGACTTGTTGATCCTGCAACGCATTCAGTGAGTCCACAAAGAACACTTCCGGCACCGCGTACTTGTCGGCGAGTTGTCGCCGCCAGTCCTCGCGAATGTCGCTGTCTTGGTCCGCGTGAGTTTGGACGAACAGCAGCCGGCAGCCTTCGGCCGCTTGTTGCAGCTCATCACCGACGCGAGCCGAGCGATATTTTTGCTGCGTCGAGACGAACAGCAGCACATCGCAATGCGGCAGCATCTTTCGCAGACGCGCGAGATTCGATCCGGAGGTCTCCCCTTCCGACGTGTCCGGGTCCGGGCAATCGACCACGACGATATCCCGCAAGATCGGCGAGTCGATGCGTGACACCTCAAACTCATTCAACGGCAGGCCGAGGCCATCCAGGTTTGTGTCGGGATGCGCGATCAACACCGGCAGCGTCGTCGTCGGACGCTCACGGCCCGTCCGCGAGCATTCGCGTCCGACCAGCGCATTGACCAGCGAACTCTTGCCGACTCCGGTGCCGCCGAATGTGGCGACCACCAGCGGAGCTTCCAGGCGAATCCGCAGCGTCTCCACGCGGCCCAGCAGCCGCCGCAGGATCGCCCGGCAATGACCGAGCGGTTCCCACGCCGAGTCCGTCTCGACGAACTCGCGGACTCGCCGCAGCAGTTCGTCGATCTCGGCAAACAATTCGATTTGTGCCAGTTCGGAGTCACCCATGATTTGCTTCCGAGTTTTGTGTGTCGCCTGGCGATGCCAGAACTTCGCTCTCTAACACCACGATCGTGTCGCGCACCTTTTGAAAGGCCTCCAACTGCGGCACGACGGTCGCCGCTTGGAGTTCGTCGGGGATGCCACGATAAAGATGTTCGGCCAACATGCGATGCAGCCAACGGGTTCGCTCGGCCGTGAACCGAATGTGCAGCCGGCGGAAGTGTGCCTCGAAAAACCCTGCACCCGTCGAAGCGGCTCCACTGATCGCGCTCTCTCCGACCGTCGCGGCCACCGTGCCCCCCGCGAGTTCCGCGGCGGCGTGAAACATCGCGTTGGCGGCCACTTGATTCACCATTTCACCGGCCGGTCCGGCTCCGGTGATGAACAGGCAAAACGTCGTCACCGGACGAACGGCCGCCGCGCCGTGATCGATCCACTTCATGTATTGGAACACCTGCGGGCTGTCCTTGCGGAACGCTTCCATCTCGGCCGTGACCAAGTCGCGAATCACCTGAGTGAAATCGGTCCGGTTGTGCTCGGCCTTCAGCAGCTCCAACAACCGTGAGCGTGAGATGCCGCTGAGCATCTCTTCGATCCGTGGTTGCAGCAACGGGTTGCGAAGCTCGGCGAACTCGCAGAGCCGCTCATAGACCGACTCGACCTTGTTGTAGATCATTTGCCATTCGCGTTCACGAAACAGGTCGAGAGGCGGAGTCGGCTTTCCGGCAACTCGGTCGCGGACCAGCGAATACACGCCGAGCAAACCCCGGCTGATCGCGTTGAAACCATCATGGACCGTCTTGGTCAGTCCTTCGCGCTGCTGCTGCCACCAGAGCCGGACTTCTTGCACGATCACCAGATTCGGCACCGGCGGCCAGTCGTCGTCCTTCGCGATCTTTTGAGTCAGGACCAGGTCCGAGACTTTTTGAAACTCCGCACTGCGGCGTTCGATCTCGCCGAGATACGCGGGCACGCCCGTCTCTGGATTCAGCACGCTGCGCAGCGAGCCGCGCAGTGTCCGGAGTTTGATCTCGTGAAAATGCAGCGATGAAATGTCGTCTTTGAGGTTGCGTGTGACGTGGGGCAGGTTTTCAACCTGCCCGTCCTGTCCGGGCAGGTTGGAAACCTGCCCCACGTAAAACGGCAGCCGATTTTCTTCCGCCGCGCGGCGGTCGGCCGGGGCGAGGTAAACGAACTCCGGTCGCACACCGGTCTCTTGGCAGAAGGTTCGCAACCAGATCGGCCAATAGGCTTCGTCATCCGGGAGCAACACCTGATTGAAGACCACCAGCACCGCTTTGTCTTCCTCGGCCGCATTGCGAAAGAACTGTTTGACGGCCGCGTCGTTGTATTTCTGCTGTGTCAGCACGGCGACGAGCACATCGGCGCAGCGGCGGATGTTGTCGGCTCGTTCCCAATTCACGCGGACATCGCCGTCGATATCGGGAGTGTCGAGGATCAACAGATTGGACGGCGTGGCCTCGCTGGTCCGCCAGAACAAGCGATGTTCGGGATGATCTTCGAGTGCCGTGTCCGCGTCCGACCACTGATGCAGTTCAAACCCGCGAAAGATCGAGTTCAGATTGTGGCGTTGATCGAAGCCCGGCGGTACCAAGCAAACCGGGTGTTTCGTCCCGGAGGCAAACGGCGAAGTCGCACTCGCTCGGCAGCCGGCCAGGTGATTGAAGATGACGCTCTTGCCGATGTTCGTACCACCGACAACCGCCACCACCAGAAAGGCATCGTCGGTCAACTGCGGCAGGAGCTTGCGTTCGAGCAACTCGAACCATTCGCGACCCGCCAGCGGAGAGAGTTGCAGCAGGCGGCTCTGAACTTCCAACTGCCGCACCGCCGCGTGCAGGTGTTGAACGTGTTCGGCACAGGCGGCGTAGGTCGAACTCATCGAGCCAACTCAATCTCGGACGCGAAACCAGCGGGGCGAACGTCGCCCGATTGTGGTGAGTCGAGTTTAGGGGGTCACGCTTTGCTGTCGCATCCGCTCGCGAGCGCGATTCAGGGTCGGCCCGATCGAATTCTCCGGGATGCCGAGCGACGCGCTGATCTCGCGATAAGACTTCCCTTCGAGGTGAAACTGCCGAATGACATCCGCCTCGCGTGGCGGCAGGTCGCTCAGCAGCCGAGCGACCTCTTCGCGATTGTCGATTCGCTGCGATTCCGTCTCGCCGACGTGCGCCGCATCGAGCGAGGAGCCATGCACCGACACATGGCCCAGCGCCTCGGAATGCTTCCGCTGTGTGATCTCTTTCACGACGATCCGCCGAGCAATGACGGTGAGGTACGTTGCCAGCGAACTCTTGCCGCGAAACGCCCGGAGTGCCGTGTAGTTGTTCGACAACAGCGTGACGAAGACTTCGGCCGACAAATCCTCGACATCATCCGGCGTCAGAGGCACGCTGCGGGCATGCGCCGTGTGGTTGATGACATGCACGAACAGGCCGATAAATCGGTCGACGAAATCCTTCCACGCTCCGGGTTCCTCGGAGAGGCAGCGTTTCAGCAAAGTTCGGTCGATTTCCGTGAGTGCCACGATGCCACAACCGTCGTTAAGAGCCGAGCGAAGTCCTCATCAGTCCACGCTTTGCACTCTAGTTTGATCCCTGGAACGGGACAAGACGGCATTTTCCCGCGACTCCCTTGATTGCCACAGCCAATCGAGCCGGTTGTGTCGAGACTCCGGGGCTCTGCTCTCACATCGTTCGCTCGCCGCCTCGTTGAGAATGCCGGGGACGGCCAATACATTCCGCCGCCTTGGTTTTCTTGGCCATTTTTTAACAGCTCTTTCACCTGACCTTCACAGAGCGGCTGGTTCAATATGTTTGGACTCCTCCCAAAAAACCTGGAATTCTTCGACTGTTTCGAGCGTGCGGCGGCGAACGCCGTGCATTGCGCCGAGTTACTGTGGGATCTCGCCAAGAGTGGCGAGATCAATAACTTTGACCGCCAGGGCGCGATCACCGAAGCCGAGCATGTCGGCGACAGGATCACGCACGAGACATTGGAACGCTTGGAAAAAACCTACATCACTCCCATCGACCGGGACGACATTCATCGCTTGATCTCGCGCATTGACGATGTCGTCGATGCAACCGAGGCGGTGGCTCAGCGGATGATGTATTACAAGATCACCTCGATCTCCGACGCGTTTCGGAATCAATGCGAGGTGCTGGTGAAAGCGACTCGGTTGATGGGAGCCACGGTGACCACTCTGCGGCACATGAAGGACCGTGGCAGAAAGGCCGGCATCTCGGTCGACCAACTCATCATCGACGTCCACACCGCCGAGGAAGAGGCGGACAGCATCCACCACAAATTCCTCGGCGAACTGTTCGAGAGCGGGCTCGATGCCTTTCAAGTCATTAAATGGAAAGAGCTGCACGAACTGGTCGAGGAAGCGATCGACTACTGCGACGACGTGGCCTGCATGATCCGCGGCATCATGCTCAAGAACATGTAATGCCCGCGTCCGTAGCCTGACTCTCCGAGTCGGGCCGTTTCGCCCACCACCCCGCTTTTGCCCGACTCAGAGAGTCAGGTTACGCAGTTGCCAAGGTGATTTTCCCAATGACCATGCTCATGTTCTTGATCATCGTGGTGATCGTCGTGGCTTTGGCCTTTGATTTCGTCAACGGCTGGAACGATTCCGCGAATGCGATCGCCACCGTTGTCGCGACGCGGGTCATGTCCCCCGGAGTCGCCGTCATGATGGCTGCCGTGCTCAATTTGGGGGGCGCGATGGTCGGGACCAAGGTGGCCAACACGATGTCGAAGATCATTCGTGTGGGACCGCAATTGGTGAACGGCGAATACATTGAATACGTCAGCCAAGAGTCCGCTTTGATCATTGTCGTGGCCGGCCTGACGAGTGCCGCGATCTGGGCGGCGGCGATGACGCTCCTGGGAATGCCGATTAGCGGCTCTCACAGTTTGTTTGGTGGCGTTGTCGGAGCTGGTGTCGCGGCGGCGGGTGCCAAAATGCTTGTCGGAGCCGAGATCAAGAAGACGCTGCTGGCGATGCTGTTCGCACCGACCTTGGGCTTCATCGTCGCCTACTTTTTTTACGTGGCTCTCATCTGGCTGACGGTGAAATGGCGGCCGAGCACGATGAACCGCTGGTTCGGCAAATTTCAGATCCTTTCCGCCGGTGGGATGGCCTTTGCCCACGGGACGAACGACGCTCAGAAAGTGATGGGGATCATCACGATGGCCCTCGTAGCGGGAGGGTTTCAGACTCCCGATCCGTCTGGCAAATTTCATGTGGAGTTGTGGGTAAAAATCGTCTGCGCGCTCGCGATCAGCGTGGGGACGGCCGTGGGCGGCTGGGGAGTCATCAAGACGCTCGGCCATCACCTCACGAAGCTCGGTCCGCCGGAAGGTTTCGCCGCCGAGACGAGCGCCGCGCTGGTGCTGTGGCTCGCGGCGTTTTTGGGAGTTCCAACCTCCACCACGCATACCATCACCGGCAGCATCCTGGGAATGGGTGCGACGCGCGGCATGTCCAGCGTCCGTTGGGGACTGGGTGAGAAGATCTTGCTCGCCTGGGTCTTCACGTTTCCCAGCACGATCGCGATGGGCGGCGGACTGTATTGGGTGCTGGCCAAGGTGCTGCGGCCGTGAGTCCTGAACCAAGATGGGGCGGCGAGCGATTGCAAATCGCAAATCGCAAATCTCAAATTGCCAATTGAACGGCGAGCGAATGCCGTGGACTGACACGCTAATGTGTGTTGAACGGACTCAATCTACTTCCTCGCCAATTTGCAATTTGCAATTTGCAATTTGCAACTTGCAATTCCCCCCGGCCCCGATGCACATCCAGCGTGGTTTTCAACAACCTGACCAATACCGAGGCGGCTGGGTCACGATCGGCAACTTCGACGGCGTGCATCGCGGCCATCAGAGCATGTTGGCCACGCTCGTCGCGCGAGCGGCTGCCGCCAACACACCAGCGGTTGTGCTGACATTCGATCCGCATCCCATCACGCTCTTGCGACCGCAGCAGACGCCTCCGGCCCTGAGCCTGCTCGATCACAAGCTCGAACTGTTTGCGCAGCACGGCATCGACACCGTCGTCGTCTATCCGACCGATCACGCGCTGCTGCAACTCACACCGGACGAGTTCTTTCGCGACATCGTGATCGGCAAGCTCAACGCCAGTGGATTGGTCGAAGGCCCGAACTTTTTCTTCGGCCACAACCGAGCCGGCAACGTGCAGACGTTGCGAGCGCTGTGCGATGCCGGTGGCCGCTCGCTGGAAGTCGTCTCGGCGGTGATCGTGAACGGCCGGATGATCTCCTCCAGCGAAGTCCGATCGCGAATCGCTGCCGGCCAAATCGCCGACGCGGTGGAGATGCTCGGCCATCCGTATCGGGTGCGCGGCGTCATTACCCAAGGAGCCGCACGCGGCAGAACCATCGGATTCCCCACGGCGAACCTGGAAGGCATCGCGACGCTGCTGCCGCCGGACGGAGTTTATGCGGGCGTTTGCAATGTCGCCGACAAGTCCTATCCGGTCGCAATCAACCTCGGCCCGAATCCCACCTTCGGCGAGGCAGCCCGGAAGTTCGAGGCGCATCTGCTCGGCTTCACGGGGGACTTGTACGGGCAGACGCTGGATGTCGATTTGCTGGCGCGAGTCCGGGATGTTGTGCGGTTTGAGTCGAGTGATGCCTTAAAGCAACAGCTCAATCACGACCTGGAGACCGTGCGTGCTCTGGCGAACGCGGCGGGAGGGCAGTAGTTTGGTCGGCCTGAACGTGGGGCAGGTTTTCAACCTGCCCGTCTACAACGAACCGCACTGGCAGGTTGAAAACCTGCCCCACGAAATGCCCACCTTATGCCGATCAACTGGGAACCGCTTCGCCCGATCATTGCCGAGCACCAGCGCTTCGTGCTCTCCAGCCACGTCCGTCCCGACGCCGATGCGCTGGGATCGGAGCTCGGCATGGCGGCGCTGCTCGAAGCAATGGGCAAGCACGTGCGAATCGTCAACCCGTCGAGTTCACCGGCCAATCTGCTGTTCCTGGACCCCACCCAACGAGTCAAAAAATTCGGCGACGGGATGACCTCGGCCGAAGCGCACGACACCGACGTCCACATGATTTTGGACACGAGCGCGTGGGGCCAACTCACGGAACTGGGCGGCGTCATCAAGCACACCAAAGCGAAGAAGGTGCTGATCGACCACCACGTCAGCTCGGACGATTTGGGGGCGCTCGAATTCAAAGACACGAATGCCGAGGCAACCGGAGCTCTCGTCTTTCAGTTGTTCCGCTTCTTCGACGTCCCAATCTCGAAGGCCGCCGCCGACGCTCTGTTCTGCGCGATCGCGACCGACACCGGTTGGTTTCGATTCCCCTCGACGACCGCGAACACGCTCCGCATCGCCGGTGACCTGATTGACGCCGGAGCGCAACCGAATCTACTGTTTCAAGTGTTGTACGAGCAGACGACCCTCTCACGAACCAAGCTGGCGGGCCGAGTGCTCAGCACCGTGAAGCTCGATTTCGATGGACAGTTGGCTTACGTCACGGTGACTCAACAGGACTTCGCCGAAACCGGTGCAGTCCCGGCCGACACCGAAGACCTCGTGAATGAATGCCTGAAGATCTCCGGCACCAAAGCCGCCTTCATCGCCATCGAACAAGCCACCAAATCCGTGAAGGTCAGTTTCCGCAGCCGAGTCGGTTTGAACGTCGCCGCCATCGCCGAACGCTTCGGCGGCGGAGGCCACAAGCAAGCCGCCGGTGCCATCCTCCCCGGACCTGTTCCCACCGCCATTGCTCAAGTGCTGACCGCCATCAAAGCCGCCTTGGCCACTTGAGTCCTTCCCCAACTCCCGCCTTTGAAACAGAGAGTCACGCGATGTCTCAACCCCATCTCGACCTCCACGAAACCGCATCCAGTGAACCGCGCCGCGGCTTCATGACTCACATCCTCGCGGCCGGAATCGGCCTGCTCGTCGGAGCGGTGCCGGCCTGTGCGGGGCTGGCCTTTTTTCTTGATCCGCTAATGCGCAAGAAGAAAGGCGGCAGTGGCGACGGCTTTCTGAAGATGCCAGTCTCGCTCGACGCCTTGGAGATCAACGGCGAACCGCAGTTGGTCAAGATCATCATGGACAAGGTCGATGCCTGGAACACATATCTCAAACAGCCGGTCGGAGCGGTCTATTTGCGACGGACAGACAAGGACAAAGTCGTCGCCTTCAACTCCCGTTGTCCGCACCTGGGCTGTGCCGTCGATTACAAGCCGTCCGAGAAGCATTACTTCTGCCCCTGCCACACGAGCACTTTTGGCGTGGACGGCATCAAGCAAAATGAAATCCCGCCGCGAGACCTCGACAACCTCGAAGTTCAAATCCGCAACGGCGGCGAAGTCTGGTTGAAGTTCCAAAACTTCCGAGCGACGACGCCGGAAAAGATTCCGGTTGGCTAATCGTGGGGCAGGTTTTCAACCTGCCCGGCTCATGCTGCCTCCCGCCTTCAATCCTCGAACCTGACCGGCAGGTTGAAAACCTGCCCCACGGAAACCATGAACGCACTCATCAACTGGCTCGACAACCGCACCGGCTTGAAGAAGCTGATGCACGAAGCGCTCTACGAGAACATCCCCGGCGGAGCGCGCTGGCGATACGTCTGGGGCAGCACGCTCATGTTTACCTTCACGATTCAGGTCATCACCGGCCTCTTTCTGTGGACGGCCTACAGCCCCAGCACGACGACCGCTTGGGAGAGCGTGTACTACATCCAGCACCACATGCAGTACGGCTGGCTGGTGCGCGGACTGCATCACTTCTCCGCGAGCGCGATGACCGTGCTGCTGGCGTTGCACCTGATGCAAGTCGTGATCGACGGAGCCTACAAGGCTCCGCGCGAAATCAATTTCTGGCTCGGCTTGATTCTGATGCAGGTTGTGCTGGGCCTCAGCCTGACCGGTTATCTGCTGCCGTGGGATCAAAAGGGCTACTACGCGACGCAGGTCTCGACCGAGATCATGGGAGCGACTCCCGTCGTCGGCCCGCAGTTGCAGCAACTCGCTCAGGGCGGCCCGCAGTACGGACATCACACGCTGACGCGATTCTTCGCGATGCACGCGGGGGTTCTGCCAGGGACTTTGATCGCCTTCATCGTGCTGCACATCGCCGTCTTTCGCCGACATGGAATCACGGTTCCCGATCCCGATCGCGCTCCGGCGACAACTTTCTGGCCGGACCAAGTGTTGAAAGATGGCATCGCCTGCCTCGCGGTGCTGGGCACCGTGCTGACGCTGACGATCTGGCATCACGGAGCCGAACTCGCCGCACCCGCCGATCCGTCCGAGGCGTACTCGGCCGCGCGGCCGGAGTGGTATTTTCTGTTCCTGTTTCAATTCCTGCGATTTGGATGGGTCGAGCATCAGGGCCTCGCCTTCGGAGCGATCTACCTCCCCGGTGCTTTGATGGCGATCCTGGCGGCGATGCCGATCATCGGCCGCTGGAAAGTCGGTCATCGGTTCAACGTCATTTTCCTATTCGTGATGATGGTCGGCATCATTGGGCTGACCGGGTTGGCATTGAAGAACGACGCCGCCGATCCCGATTTCCAAGCCGCCGTCAAACAGGCTCAGGACGATTCCGTTCGCATCGAAGAACTCGCCGAACGTCCCGAAGGCATCCCGCTCGAAGGAGCGGTCTCACTGCTGCGCGCTGATCCAAAGGCGCAAGGCCCACGATTGTTTGCTCGCAACTGCGCTCCGTGCCACCGCTACGACGGCCACGACGGCACCGGCCGCAAGGTCACCTTTAAGGAACCCATCGTTGAGGAAGTCCTCGAAAAGCAAAAAGACGGAACCCAGAAGAAAGTCAAAAAGATCATCGACTACAAGCCGCCAGTCGAAGTCCTCGCCACCGCGACCGACCTCGGCAAGTTCGGTTCGCCCGATTGGATCAAAGCCGTCATCACTAACTTCAAAGGGACGTTCGCCGCGTTGGAGAACGTCAAAGACAAAGACGACAAGAAGAAGATTGCAGAATCCTCGAAGCATTTCCTCGAAGGCGATATGTCTGACTGGTCTTCAACGCACGCGCAGCATTGGCGAGTCAAAGAGAACGAACAAGCGCTGACGGACCTCGTGGCGTTTCTGCACTCGCAGGGCCAACGTCGCGGAGCACCGGGCATCTCCGACGAAGCTCCGAAACGCGGGCGACAAATCTTCGAGACCGGCAAACTCCCTGTCGGCAAGTTTGAATCGAATTGCATCGACTGCCACTCGCTGCAACCGGTCGGCGAAGACAAGCTGCTCGGTGAAGTCGGAGCCGGTCCGACGCTGACCAGCTACGGCGGAGATCGCTGGCTCCGCGAGTTCCTCAGCAATCCCGGCCACGAAAAGTTCTACGGCTCGAACAACACAATGCCCGCCTTCGGCGAACGCCTGACCGAAAAAGAACTCGACCTCCTCGTCCGCTGGATGGTCGGCGATTACGAGTAGAACTGAGCGGCACGGCGCTAGCCGCCGGTTTTTTGCGCGGAAGATCGTCGCCACGACATCGGTGGCTAGCCGAGGTTATTCATGGCCTACTCATTGGGGGAGAGCAGCGTGCTGCGATGTAACCCGAAGCGTTAGCGAGGGAGTGTGTGATGACTCCCTCGCTAACGCTTCGGGTTACATCGCAGCCATGAATAATCTGGGCTAGCGCCATTCCGCTCAAAGTTTCAACCAGCCTTACCGCAGCCACCTCCCCCCGGCGTTTCAATCATCAGCACGTCGCCCGGCTGGACAGTGATCTGAGCCTTGCCTCCCAGATCGACCGTTACTGTCGATCCCGCTCGAGTCAGCGTATTACGGCCGAGCGATCCCGATTCTCCGCCATTCAAACCAAACGGAGGAAACGGCCCGCGACGTTCCGTCAGCAGCGAGACGTTGAGCGATTTGAGGAACTCAATGCGCCGCACGATGCCGTCGCCACCGCGATGTTCGCCAGCACCGCCGGAGCCACGACGAATCGAGAACTCGTGGATCCGAACCGGATATCTCCGCTCGATGACTTCCACGTCGGTCAGCCGAGTATTCGTCATATGCGTGTGGACCGCATCTGCTCCGTTCGCGTTGGGCGTCGCGCCGGAGCCGCCGCAGATGGTTTCGTAATAGCCGAATGTCGCATCCCCGAACGTGAGATTGTTCATCGTCCCCTGACTCGCCGCCGCCAGTCCCAACGCGCCCAGCAACACATCCACGACACGCTGCGAAGTTTCGACGTTGCCGCCGACCACTGCCGCACTCTGCGCGGGGTCGGAGTGCTCCGGCGGATTCAATAAGCATTCGGGAACGACAATCGTGATCGGCTCCAGCACACCGCCGTTGAGGGGGATGTCTTCATTGATGAGACAACGAAAGACATACATCACCGCCGCCGTGACGATCGCCCGATTGGCATTGAGGTTGCTTGTCAGCACCGGCCCCGTCCCGGTGAAGTCCACGGTGGCCGAGTCACCGGCAATCGTGATCGTCGCCTGAATCGGCGAGCCATCATCGAGGTGATCGACACGCTCGTATCGGCCATCCGGCAGGGCTAAAAGAGCCAGCCGCATCTTGGTCGCCGCCGCAACTTGAATGTGCCGCATGTAGGCGTGAACGACTTCCAGCGATTGCTTCTCGACCAACTCGCGCAGCAGGTTGACTCCAACGTGGTTCGCCGCGACTTGCGCGCGGATGTCGGCGAGATTGTCATTCACCGATCGAGTCGGATGCGTCCCGGACAACAACAGCGCTTTCAATTCGTCTTCGCGCGACACACCGCCATTGACCAGTTTGAAGTTGCGAATCAGCACCCCTTCGTCACCCAGATGCTTCGAGAACGGCGGCATCGAACCGGGAAGGATGCCGCCGATCTCCGCATGATGCGCACGGCTGGCGGTGAAGAAGATCAACTCACCGGTAACGTCTCGCACGGGCGTCACGACGGTCACATCCGGCAGGTGCGAACCGCCACGATAGGGGTCGTTGGTGACATAAACCGTACCGCGACCGTTAGGGAGCGGCCCGCGTGGGGAACCGAGGCCGCTCCCTAACGGTCGCGGTACGGCTGCGAATTCGCCGGGGTTGTCGGCAATGATTCGTTTGACCGTTTCGCTCATCGCCCCGAGATGCACCGGAATGTGCGGAGCGTTCACCACCAAATTGCCATCCGGATCGAAGATCGCACAACTGAAATCTAGCCGCTCCTTCACGTTCGTCGAACACGACGTCTTTTGCAGCGTGACCCCCATTTGCTCGGCGAACGACGCGAACAGGTTATTGAAGATCTCCAACAACACCGGATCGGCCGACTGCCGATCGCCGACAGCCGACAGCCGCGATACCGTTTTTCGGTCGCTCGCCTCCAGCACCACTTCGCCGCGAGCCAACACGCGCGCCACCCAACCCGCATCCACGACGATGGTCGAACTCGGCTCCGAGATTAAAGCCGGTCCACCGATTTCATCGCCGGGATGTAAGTGCTCGCGAAAGAACACGGGCGTCTCGCGGAACTCGCCGCCGAACCACGCGCGTTGCGTCTCGTTCGCAACCGGCGTTCGTTGCACAAGCGGTTCCGAGACCGTCGTCGGCTCAGCGGTCAGGCCGACGACCTCGACCCGTGCGGCAGTGATCTCCAGTTTGCGGGCGGAGTGTGCGTAGCCGTAAAGCTGTCGATGCAGCTCTTCGTACCGCTTCGCGTAGTCGCCGTCCGGAGGACAAATCACGCGAATCGTTGACTCGACACCGGCATAGCGCAGATCGAGCGAACGGATCGCCGGCTGGATTCGATCCGCCGCAATCCCCTCGGCCGCGACTTCGTGTCGCGCCGTGTGTTCGAGTTCTCCGAACAGAGCGTCCAATTCCGCCAGTTGCTCGGCCGAGTACGGTTTCAACACTGATCGCTCGCCAAACCGCCGCACATCGGCGAGGCCGATGCCATACGCACTCAGCAAACTCGCCAGCGGATGAATCAAGACGCGCCGCATCCCCAGCGAGGTCGCAATCTCACAAGCATGTTGAGCACCCGCTCCGCCGAAGCAGACCAGCACATACTCCGCCGGATCGTAGCCGCGAGCGACCGAGATCTTCCGAATCGCTCGCACCATGTTCGCGTTCGCGATGCGGCACAAACCGTCGGCCAACGCATGGCAATCCGCCGTCGCCACGCGAGAACTCAACTCCATCAATCGCCGTTCGACAGCATCGAGATCCAACGGAAACGGAAACCGCGACGGCACGATGCGGCCGAGCCACAAATTCACGTCAGTCACCGTCAGCGGGCCGCCGCGCCCGTAACACGCCGGGCCAGGATCAGAGCCCGCGCTCTGCGGCCCGACGATCAACTTCACACCGTCGAAGTCGCAAATGCTGCCGCCGCCCGCCGCGACCGTCTCGATGGCGAGCATCGGCGCGACGATGCGGACTCCGGCTTTCTTCGTTTCAAATTCGTATTCGTACTCGCCATCGAAACGAGACACGTCGGTGCTCGTCCCGCCCATATCGAAGCCGATCGCTTTGTCGAAGCCGGCTCGCTGAGCGACTCGCGAGAAGCCAATCACGCCACCCGCCGGACCAGACAGGATGCTGTCCTTACCGACGAACCGATCCGCGTCGATGAGGCCACCGGCGGAGGTCATGAGTTTGAGCGGCACGGCGCTAGCCGCCGGTGTCGTGAGCTGACGTTCGGATCGATCATCCGACGAAACACCGGCGGCTAGCGCCGTGCCGCTCGCTTGAAGCTGCGCACGCAGCCGCCCGACATACTCGCGCAGGATCGGATTCAAGTACGCATCCATCACTGTCGTATCACCACGACTGACGATCTTGATCAGCGGTGCGAGTCGGCTCGACGCGCTGATCTCGGTGAAGCCGACCTCGCGGGCGATCCGTTCGACGAGTTGCTCGTGAGCGGAATTCGCGAACGAGTGGAGCAAGCAGATCGCCAAGGAGGGTCGGTCCTTGATCAGTGATTCGAGCTGCTGCCGAATCTTCGTTTCATCGGGAAACTTCAGCACTCGCCCGTCGGCATCCAGCCGCTCGTCGATTTCGAGGACGTCCGCGAACAGCGGTTCGGGCTTCTGAATGTCGAGATCGAATAGTCGCGGCCGGTCTTGATTCGCGATCAGCAACACGTCCGCGAATCCGCGTGTGGTGACAAACACCGTGCGAGCGCCTCGGCGGGTCAGCAACGCATTGGTTCCGCGAGTTGTGCCCAGTCGCACCGTCACCGGCGGAAACGGTTGATCGCGTTGCAATCCCAGCGCGGTGCGGATCGCCAAAATCGGAGCCTCTTCATGGGCGGTCAATTCGTAACGTGTGCCAGACGTGACACTCGGCGGCAGCAGCGTCGCGACTTCCAGCACGCCGAGTCGCCGATGAAATGCGGCCACTTTGCTCGTCACCAATGTCTGACCGGACTCGTCGAGAAAACGAATCTCATATCCCAACCAGAAATCGTCGGGGTCAGCTCTTCGCAGCGGATCAACGACACGATTCGTCCCCTGCACTTCTGCGGCCTGCCCCTTGGTCGCACCGCTGCTGAGCACTTTGATGGGCCGCAACTCACCGCTGGGCGTTCGCGCGATGCAGTCGGTAAATGTGCCGCCGACGTCGATCCAGAATTCCCAGAACGGCATTTGAAATCCTCAGTACATGATGGCGTGACTGCGACAATGAACCACATTTGAGTTATCGCGAGTCTCGTCGTCAGGTCCAAGCGTGCGTGATGATGTGATGTGACTGATGCGTTCCGTTCCTCGGTCGAAAGCGGTCTTTGAGCGACAAGCAAAGACCACTATAAAATCGTCACGTTCCCATCACGAGTAGCTTTCAAGGAGGAGAGTCGGCGTGAGAATTCGCAGCGTGTGGTTGACCAAGTTCGTAGCATGGCTGGTGGTCTCGCTGATGAAGCTGCTGTTCGCGACTTGCCGAAAGCGATGGAACATCTACCCCGGTACGAACGGCTGGGATCCGAGCCTTCCAGATCGCTTTCTGTATTCCGTCTGGCACGACGTGTTGTTCTTTCCGCTGTTGATGGCCAAGCCGCATAACGGCTGCGCGCTCACCAGCCGGCATCAGGACGGAGCCTACATCGCCGAGACGCTGCGTCTCTTGAACGTGGGGCCGTATCGCGGCTCCACGAATCGTGGCGGAGCTCAGGCCGTTCGCCAGCTCTTGGGAGTCGCCGAGCAACGCCAGCACATCACGATCACTCCCGACGGCCCGCGCGGACCGCGACGAACGATGAAAGATGGCGTGGCCTATCTCGCCTCACGCACGGGCCTGCCGGTCGTTCCCGCCGCATTCGCCTGCCGCCGCGGTGTGCGCATCAAAGGGACATGGACCGACATGCTGCTCCCGCTGCCCTTCACCACCACCTACTGCATTCTCGGCGAACCCATCCACATCCCTGCCAACGCGACTCGCGAAGAGATCGACCTCTGCACGCGAAGAGTGCAAGAAGCGATGGACCGGCTGTATGCTCGCGTCGAGGACTGGGCAGTCGGCCGCGCGGAGTGGCCATCCATTGAGGAGGCGACGCCCATTCGTAATGCCGCATGAGAGGATTGCAAAATGAAAAATGAAAAAAGCAAATTGCAAATTGAACGAGCCAGACGACTCGCTCTTCGCCGGTGCCTTCAATTTTCAATTTGCATTTTGCATTTTTCAATTTGCAATGCTCTCCTCGCTGCCGAACCGATCGAGGCTGACATCCTGCTCAAAGGCGGTACGGTGTTCGATGGCACCGGCTCGGACGGCAAAGTCGGCGACGTGGCGATCAAGAGAGACCGTATCGTCGCCGTCGGCAAGTTCGAGGTGACCTCCGCCGAGTGGGAGATTGACTGCACTGGTCTGGTCATCTGCCCTGGCTTCATTGATCTGCACAATCACAGCGACTCGCAGATTGTTTCGCCGAAGACTCGAGCCAACGTCAACTTCATCATGCAGGGCTGCACGACGATCGTGACCGGCAACTGCGGTTCGGGACCGGTCGATTGCGGCGAATACCTCGCGAAGATCGACTCGGCCGGAGCCGGAACGAACGTCGCTCACCTGCTGCCACAAGGAGCGCTGCGAGGCAAAGTGCTCGGCAGCGCTCAGCGAAAGGCGACAGCCGACGAAGTCAAACAAATGCGCGAGCTGGCCGACAAGGCGATGCGTGACGGCGCGTTCGGGATGTCCACCGGGTTGATCTACGTCCCCAGCAGCTACGCCGACACCGCCGAGTTGATCGAGATTGCGAAAGTCGTCGGCAAACACGGCGGCATCTACGCCAGTCACATTCGCGGGGAAGGCAAAGACCTGCTCGATTCCGTCGGCGAGGCGATCAAGATCGGTCGCGAAGGAGGCTGTCCAATCCACGTCTCGCATTTCAAAGCCAGCGGCCAGGAAGCGTGGGGATTGATCCGCCCCGCCGCGCTGCTCATCGAAGAGTCGCGCAAGGCCGGACTGAAAGTCACCGCCGACCAGTACCCATACATCGCCTCGAGCACCTCGCTGGACGCGACCATCTTGCCGACGTGGTCGCTCGCCGGCGGCCGAGAGAAATTGCTCGAACGGCTGAAGGACAAAGAGCAGTCCGCCCGCATCGTGAAATTCGTCACCGAGCGAATCGAAAAATCCGACGACGGCGAACGCATCCGCATCACCTCCTGCGCGAAGCACCCCAAGTACGTCGGCCGCAGCATTGCCGACATCGCGAAGACCGAGAAATCCAAACCGCTCGACGTGGCCCTGAAGATCACTCGCGACGGCGGAGCAGGCATCGTGAACTTCGGCATGAGCGAAGAAGATGTCCGCTACGCGATGACGCTCCCGTGGATCGCCACCGCGTCCGACGGCCGAGCCTATCTCCCCTCCGCCGATAAACCGCACCCGCGCAGCTACGGCACGTTTCCACGCAAGATCGGCGAATACTCGGTGAAAGAGAAAGTGCTGCCACTCGCCGCCGCGATCCGCTCCTGCACATCGCTCCCCGCCGACATCCTCGGCCTCCCCGACCGAGGCCGGCTCGCCGTCGATCACTTCGCCGACGTCGTCGTCTTCGACGCAAACAGAATCCGAGACACCGCCACCTTCGACAAACCCCACCAATACGCCACCGGTATTCAATACGTCTTCGTCAACGGCGAACCCGCCGTGAAGGATGGCGAGGCGACGGGAGCGTTGACTGGGCGTACGCTGAAGCACGCAAGCAGGTAGACAAGTAGAGCACACCTTGATGTGGTGCATCCATGCAACAAATCATCGTTGAGACGTTTTGGGGCGTAGGCGAAAAATCCAGGAACGCTGTTCGCGTGCGTCCGCTGAAAGTCCAAGACTACTCAACAGAATTGAGGGTATCATTCCCAGTAGAGCTTCGGGATGCGAATCCGGTGGGGAGTCTTTTCAAAGCATGGGTAACTTTGACGGAATGTTCAGGGACACCGTTTCTTCGAGCTTCTCCGCGACATGCAATTGAAGTCGTCACATGGGAGCAGGCTCATGCCTTCATCCAAGAGAATTACGCAAGTTGAAACGCTTTAGCACCATTCAAGGCATGTGCAGGGCGTTGGCGGGGACGAAGACTTGATCGCCGCTCGACAGCAAGTCGAGCACAGGGACCGTTCAGCGAGTCGTCTGAAGTTTGGTCTTCGAGCGTTTTTTCTTTGCAGCTCGTTTCAACGAGGCTTTCAGCATCTTGAGCGTTTCCAAATCTCGGCCAGGTTGCCCCTTGGCCGCTGTGATCTCCCGTTCAAACCAGGCGTCGGGGGTTTCCGACGGAAGGTCGGCCAAGACCTTGGCCAAATCTCGCTGAACGTCCCGTCGTTTCTTCTGACCGATCATCGGACTAACTCCTTCAGAATCCCACGAAGTTGCTCGATTGTACGCACCACGCTGACAGCCGAAAGACCGATCGTCGCCAATTCGACGGTGGCTTTGCCCACCAAATCTTCCGCATCTCGCGAATCAGTCACCAGCAACGAGCCGATCAAAGAAGCCAAGACCTCTTCAAAGACCTGTCCCGACAACTTGCGGCCAACGACCGTCAGTGTGGGATCACGTAATAGCCGTTGATGTCCGCATTCATGCGCGATGATCGCGGCCAAACTGAAATCGTCAGGGTCACGATCCCGCTCGAAGGCTTCCGTATACACGAGCAGCAAATCGGAAGTGGCCGCTGGACCAAAACAGAATTGAGCACCACCACTTTGGCTGTAGGCGTGGCGATACTCAACCTGCCCCGTAAAGCTGAATGCCGTCGCGAGAAGAGCGACTCGCCGTTGTCGCCTCGCGATTTGATTCTCATCGAGTTCTTTCGGTTCTCGTGCTGGCATCGGCGAATGAGATCCTGATCACGAACCTTTGACGAGTTGGCTAAGTTGCTTGAACTCCGGCGAGCCGGCCGCGGCGCACCACTCGAACATCACGGATTCGGTGGTCGTGATGATGGCTCCGCTGGCGGACAGGCGGCGGAGGGCGATTTTCCAGTCGAGTTTGGCTCGGCTGGCGAGGGCGTCGGCGGGGACGAAGACTTGATAGCCGCTCGATAGCAGGTCGAGCACCGTTTGCAGCACACAGACGTGGGCTTCGATGCCCGCCACAACGATTTGAAAGCGGCCGTCGGGATGTTCGGCCGCCGTGCCCCAACCCAGGCACTCGGCCGCGCTGAAGCAAACTTTGTCGGGGATCGGTTCGCCGTCGAGCAGTTCACGCAATTGTGAAACTGTTGGGCCGAGTCCCTTCGCGTACTGCTCGGTGGCCGAGACCGGCACGCCGAAGAGTTTTGCTGCCTCGATCAACTTGCGGCAGTTCGCGATCAGCGACTCGCGCACGGGGATCGCTGGCATCAGCTTTTCTTGCACATCGACGATCAGCAGTCGGCTCTCGCCGCGACCGATGAGTTCGTGGCTGCGTTCGTAGGTCATGTGATTCCCTCGTAGCCACGCTCGCCAGAGCGTGGGTCGTTGCGCTCATTCGCCCACGCTCTGGCGAGCGTGGCGACTCCGCTGTTTTTTGCCGCCGTGAGATGAATCGTGCAAGCTCTGGCGGGAGGATGCGCCGCGATCATCTCGCGACAGCGAATGGCCTCTGACTCCTCGCGGCACAGAACCCACAGCGTTGGTCCCCATGAGGATTGGCCGACTCCGCCACAGCCTTGATCGGTCAGCCACTTGGCCAACTCGGCCATCTGTGGATCGGCGAAGATGCCGCCTTGGACCGGCGCGAAATGGGAACCGTTCAATTGTCCGAATTCTCGGAGCGAGGCTGCAGCCGATGAAAAGTCCCCGCTCGCGACGGCGGGCAATAGCTCCATCAACACGATTCGGCAAAGCGATTCGGTCAGCGAAACGGGAAACGGCGTGAGTCGCGAAAACGCGGAGCGTTCCGCATCACCTGACAGGCCGCGACGGTCATTGGGCGTCACGAGCAACACGCGCCATTCTTCGGGAAGATCAAGCCGTGCAACGAGCGGGCTGATGTCGTCCGAGTTCCGCTTGCCTCCCTCCACCAACAGGCCGCCACATTCAAAGCCGTGGATGCCGAGCGCGGAGCGTGCGCCGCGACCGACTCGGCGAGCCAACTCCGTCGCGGCGATTTCGTTTTCACCTCCCAGTTGAGCCAACGCGGCGGCCAAGGCGAGCGCGGTTTGTGTGCCGGAACCCAAGCCGGAGTGCGATGGCATTGCTCGCGAGAGATGAATACGGCAGGCGGGTGGGCGATGCTCGACGGGGCATCGGAGGCGGTACTCGTCTCGCCAAGCGGACAGCCGAGCCAGCATCTCTGGCTCGGCCGAGCATTCGTCTCGATTGGCGGCTTCCACCGACAGCTCACAACCGGGCGATTGCACCATCAGCCCGACGCCGCCGAAGTTGCGGCCTCGCGCCGCTTGCACAGCAAGCAACCCGAAATGCAATCGCGCACCGGTCTGGACTGTGATTGCCGACATATTAGGCGAACGGCAACGGGAACGGTTCGAGCGCGAAGGGGAAGACACGGGCGGGTTTGCCGGCGGCGTGTCGCTCTTTGTAAGCGAGTTGCGCGGCGCGGTCGGCGGCGAATTGCAGATGGGTCAGTTCAAGGCCACAGTAGCGTTCGTCTTCGTTCTCGGCGGCGACGTCGGCGAAGACTTCACCGGCCGAGGCTGCGTGGCGTCTAACGCCGTGAATGCTGTGCTCGCGGACTTTCACGCCGGCGGCGGCCATTTTCACGAGGCCTTTGAGGAATCGGCCGACGACCGACTCGTTGCCGGAAGCTCGCAGCAGGCGGTCCCACTCTTCGTGAGCTTCCCAGTAATAGCCGTGATTGAAGAGATCAATCGCCAGCAGGAAGCTGCGGTTCTCTTGCCAGTTTTCAGGCGAGAGCGCCTTCACTGTACGGTTCTTGCGGCCGTAGCTGTGTCCGCTGGGATGGCGGATCGGGTGCGGCGTGGAGGAGCCGGGAATGTACGTGTAAGCCGGCAAGCTTCCGGGCAGGAGCTTCACGACAACAACATCAGGTTCAGCGATCGCAGCGGCGGCAGTCATCCGACAGGTCTCCATTCAGGGGTCAACAAGGGACGGTCAGGTCTCAGCCGAGCGGCGGGAGTATCTGACTCGGCCCGGTGGATCGGGTCAAA
This sequence comes from Planctomyces sp. SH-PL62, assembly GCA_945893045.1. Lineage (GTDB taxonomy): Bacteria > Planctomycetota > Planctomycetia > Planctomycetales > Planctomycetaceae > SXKJ01. The sequence continues at coordinate 2,632 of CAMDEA010000050.1, read as the reverse complement.
CAAAAAATCGTGGTTGCACGAGGTTTCTGGGTTCTAAGGAAGACAGGGCAGATGCGGATTTCGCCATCGGCAGCAGTGGCAGGAATCGTGACCGTCAGGACGGTCGGGCGGGCTGGCGTGAGAGCCTTCCCACGCGAGGGCGAGAGAATATCGGGCGATTTCCAGATGAGAAGACCGGTTTTCGGCTTCTGAGTCAGAAATGAAAAACTCCGGCATACAACCGCTTTTGCCGGACTAGCTTGCCGCCGCCGCCAGTTTTCGGACCTCACGCTTGATCCGGGAGATCACCCCTCGAAACCCTTGCTGCCGCTGCATTCCCAGAGCAGTCTGCAGGCCGAGGTGCCCGACCATGTCATCCGGGATTTCGGCGATTTCTTCGGGAGAGGCGTCCGCCAATCCTTGGACCATCAGCGTGACCAACCCCCGAACGGTCGGTGATTTCTTGGGGACATCGGCCTCGATCCGCACTCGGCCGCCGACCACATCGACCCAGAGATAGACGGGCGTCTGGCACTCCTGCACTCGGCAGCTTTCTGATTGCTGACCAGCCGTGCGGCCGGACGAGGGCGCGGGCAACTCGTCCGAAAGCTCGACCAGCATTTCGAGCTTTTCTTGGTCGTCGAGACCGTCGAAGTCGGCAATCAGTTCGGGAAGTTTCATGTTCAAGTCGTCGCCGCGTTCGCCAGAACAAGGGCTTTTCTGAGTGGCTGTCCGAAAAGCCTGTAGCCCGACCCCTTGTGGGTCGGAGGATTTTGAATGAGTGACAATTTCGCCGAAAAATCGAATCCTCCGACCCACAAGGGGTCGGGCTACAAAAACGAAAACGACTTTTCGGACAGACTCTGAGCGGCCCCGCAGTCTTGGCGACTGCGGCTACGGTTCTGCTTACGAAGGTGACTGGCCGTTCTCACTAGGGACGATGAAGCTCATGTGCATTTCGCAGTGGCGGAGATGCAATTGCATGACCTCTTCGCTGGCCATCTTGCCGAAGGCGGGGTGCGGTGCGGTGGGCGTCTCGTGTGAGAGCCGCTCGACGCCCGCTTTGAGTTGCCTCAAACCCTCTTCCGCCGTCACCGAATCATCCGGCAGCAGCGAACTCGCCTTCTTCGGGAGTTTGAATCCGGGCTTCATCGGTTTGATCAAAAATGAGTTCTTCATCATTGGCGCGATCAACCACCGGACAAACCACGGGGCTTGGAACCCGAACCCGTCGATCGACGCATTCATCGCCTTGGCCAGATGCTGGCAGATTTGGCCGAACGACCATTTCCCGACCGTGTGGTGATTACCAATCAGATGCTCGGCATCTTGAACGACTTCGGAAAGCGTTGCGTAATGAACGGTGCGGCGAGCGGACATGCGAAACCTCGTGTTGAATTCTGTTGCGGCGCATTCTGGCGGAGCCTGCTCGGCTTTTGAAGGCGGGACACGATTGGGCTATAGTCGCCCAACGTGGGGCAGGTTTTCAACCTGCCCGTCACCATGAAAAGATCGTTCACTGGCAGGTTAAAAACCTGCCCCACGCAGTCACCACGAAAGGCAGCACATGTCGAAGTATCCCGGCGTTTCGGCGGAAGTCTTGAAAGAATTGGCCAAGTACGACACCCCTACGATCGCGAATGCGGTCGAGTTGTGGAATCGTTACTCTCGCAACTTGGGCTACATGAATGGCAGCATCGTGTCTTGCTATCCGAAGCTCCCGCCGATGGTCGGTTTCGCGCTCACGACCACGTTCCGCAGCATGGCTCCCCCGCGCGGTGGCGATGCGTATTCCGGAATCTCTCAGCAACTAGAAGCGTTTGCCGAGTTCGCTGGCCCGCCGGTCGTCGTGTTTCAAGACCTCGACGTGCCCTGCGCTTCAGCGACGTTCGGCGAGGTGATGTGCTCGACGTACAAAGCCTTCGGAGCCGCTGGCTTGATCACGTCGGGCACCGGCCGCGATCTCGATCAGGTCGAGGCATTGAACTTCCCGGCCTTCACGAACGGGACGATCTGCGCTCACGGCTATTGCCACATGCTGTCGCTGAATGTGCCGGTCTCCGTCGGCGGCATGACGGTCTATCCCGGAGCTTTACTGCACGGCGACCGAAACGGCGTCTGCTCGATTCCGGTCGAGATTGCTTCCGAAGTTGGCGGCGTCTGCCAGGAAGTCGCCGTTGCCGAGGCGATCATTCTGAATTACCTCAAGGGGACGAACCTCACCGCAAAAGATTTCACCGCTGCTCGCTCCGAATGCGGGGCCATGATCAAGGCGGTCGAGAAGCGGCTGAGCGGGAAGTGATTTCTGGTGTAGCCGCGTTCGCCAGAACGCGGGCCGGAGACCGCACTCCCGCGTTCTGGCGAACGCGGCTACGAAAAGCAAAAACCGCGGTCAGTCTTGCGACAGCCGCGGCCAATGTGCCAGTTCTCGTGACTGAATTGCGACGGTGGAGTCGCTTTGCGAAACGGGCGGAAACCGGTCGTACTTAAGCACGTACCTTTGGTGGTTTCGACCCACGCGGTTTGTTTAGGCACCTCCGTCTGAATTACTGACGAGAACCAGGCATGTCCCATCTTTGAGGCTGGGAACTCGTTGGCCGACCGGCAATTTCACATGGTGTGATTGACCTTGAGGCAGGTGCGATCTGCTTCA
>CAMDEA010000049.1 GCA_945893045.1 Planctomyces sp. SH-PL62 | reverse complement strand
GTTCAAAATTCAAAATTGCTGTGGCAATTTTGAATTTTGAACGCCCGACCCCAGACCGAGTATTGCCATGTCTCAACTACGCACCGTCCGAGTGGTCTGTCCGCACGATTGTCCTGATGCGTGCGGAATGCTCGTCACGTTGGATGGCGACCGCACCGTCGCCGTGCGCGGCGACCGCGAGCATCCCTTCACGCGCGGCTTCTTGTGCCACAAAGTCTCGCGCTACACAGAACGGGTTTATCACCGCGACCGATTGCAGTTCCCGCTGCGGCGAGTCGGTCCGAAAGGCTCCTGCCAGTTTGAGCGGATCTCCTGGGAAGCCGCGTTGGATGAGATCGCCGCACGCTTCCGAGCGATCGCCGACGGACCACACGGGCCGCAAGCGATCCTGCCCTACAGCTACTGCGGCACGATGGGGAAGATTCAAAGCGAAGGACTCGACCGCCGTTTCTTTCACCGGCTGGGAGCCTCGCTGCTGGACCGCACGATCTGCGCGACCGCTGGCGGTGCCGGCTACACAATGACGATCGGCAGCAAGCAGGGGACCGACCCCGAAGCGTTCAGCCAGTCGCAATACATCATCAATTGGGGCTCGAACACAGCGGTCACGAACATGCACCTGTGGGTGCGAATGGTCGAGGCTCGCAATCGGCACGGCGCGAAGATCGTGACCATCGACCCGTATCGTTCCATCACGGCCGCGCGCAGTGATTGGCATCTCGCGCCGCGACCGGGCAGCGATGCAGCGCTGGCGCTCGGACTGATGCACGTCCTCTTCCGAGACGGTCTCGCCGATGAAGACTACCTGCGAGATTTTTGTCTCGGCAGCGATGAACTGCGAGCACGAGTCTTGTCTGACTATGGACCGCAGCAAGTCGCCGAGATCACGGGCCTCGACAGCGCCGACATCGAACGGTTGGCCCGCGAGTACGCGAAGACGCAGCCGAGTGTCATCCGCATCAACTACGGCTTGCAGCGGCACGCCGGTGGCGGCATGGCAGTGCGCACGATCGCGTGTCTGCCGGCGATCATCGGAGCTTGGCGACATCCGGCCGGTGGGATTCTGCTTTCGACGAGCGCCACATTTGCGTTCAACCTCGCGGCGGTACAACGCCCCGATCTGATTCCGTCCGGAACGCGCACGGTCAACATGACGCAGCTCGCCGAAGCGTTGCATGGCGAGTTACCCGGCCCACCGGTGCAAGCGTTGTACGTCTACAACAGCAATCCCGCCGCGATCGCGCCGGATCAGCAGCGAGTGCTGGCCGGGTTGCGACGCGAGGATCTTTTCACCGTCGTTCACGATCAGTTTCCGACTGACACCGTCGATTACGCCGACATCGTTCTGCCGGCGACCACTCAGCTTGAGCACTTCGATCTGCACGGTGCCTATGGTCATCAATACGTGCAGGTCAACGTCCCCGCGATCGCACCGCTCGGCGAAGCACGTTGTAACACCGACGTCTTTCGCGGACTCGCGCGACGGCTGGGCTTTGAGCCGAAGTTGTTTGAAGTGACCGACGAGCAACTCGCTCGCGAGCTGCTGTGGGAAACGGGGCCGCTCGAAAACGTACCGGCCGCGATGCGTGGCATCACGCTGGAGAGATTGAAACGCGAGGGGGCAATCAAGCTCAACGCGGCGACAGACGCTGGGGTCCGTCGCGAATCCTGTAGCCCAGGCCCTTGTGGCCTGGATGATTCGCTCGAATTACAGGGATCAACCGACCCACAAGGGGTCGGGCTACGATTGACCGCACCGTTCGCCAACGGTGGCTTCGCGACGCCCAGCAAAAAATGCGAACTGCGATGTGAGCGACTTGCGAAACTCGGTTTCGATCCGCTGCCGACGTTCATTCCTCCGGCCGAGTCTCCCGCCTCCGCGCCCGAACTAGCGAAGCGATTTCCGTTGCAACTGCTGTCTCCCCCCTCGCCGCACTTCTTGAATTCGACGTTTGTTGAAGTCGATTCGCTGCGTCGTTCGGCGGTCGAACCGCAATTGGAAATCAGCGCCGCCGATGCGACCGCTCGTGGTGTTCAACACGGCGACCTCGTCAACATCTTCAACGATCGCGGCTCGTTCATCGCGCGAGCACTCGTCGGCGACAGCGTCCGGCCCGGAGTCGTCGTCGCGCCGAGCGTCTGGTGGAACAAGCACAGCCTCGGCAATCGGAATTGCAATTCGACCACGCCGACGCGGCTGACCGACCTCGGCGGCGGCGCGACGTTTTTCGATAACTTGGTGGAAGTAACGAAAGCGATGTAACCCGAAGCGTCAGCGAGGGAGGACTCTCCACGAGACAAAGTTCACAGAGTTGAAGTTCTGTGAAACGCTCGCCCTCGCTGACGCTTCGGGTTACATCGTTTCAGAACGGCACGGGCAGCAGCAGCGTGTGATGCTCGAACAGCACGCGGCGGCCGTGTTCGCTGATCGCGGGGGTGAAGAACAAGATGAAGACGTAGATCGCCACCAGCACCCCCAGCACCGTTTTGCACAACAACCGCCACGGCCACCAGGCACGCTCTGGCCGGCGCATCGAGCGGCCATAGGCCCAGCCGAGTGCGACTTTCGTCGGAAAGATCGAGACCACGAAGATGATCGTGATGAACCACATCGCGTCTTGCGGAGGCGACACCGCTTTGAACAAGTACATCGGCAACGCCAGCAAGTAGGTCAGCACGATGGCGAACAACCACGCGAACGGGGCGCGGCGAAACAGCTCGCGAGCTTTGCTGAGTTCACCAAACGCCAGCACACGGTTCTCGGCCGCGAAGCGGGCTTGCAGCAGCGGTGCCCACATCAGCGTCAGCCACAAACCGACGCCGCCGGTCAGCATCACGAGCACCTGCGCCGGCTTCTCCGGATCGTGCATTGAGCCGTACAGCGCGGATGGCAAAACCAGCCACGCCGCCGTCCCCAGATAGCCTCGCCAACCGGCCGAGTAGTATGACCGCGCATTCAGACCGGAAAGAAATTGACCGATCGCCGTCGAGGCTCGGACCCAATAGTCATGATCGCGCCAGCGAGCCAACAACCAGCGCACGTTTTTGATGGGCCGAAAGAAACAGGACAACGCTCCACCGCGTGCCAATGCCAAACAGAGATGCGCGGCCATCAGCCATTTCGCAACAAACAACCCACCGGCCCAACGAGCGGCGACCGCACCGTTCGGATCAATCAATGCGGCATCGCTGGCCGCTCCGGCCAACAGTCGCAGAGGCAGCACACACAGCCAAATCCCCAATACGATCGAACCAAAACGGGGAGCCAGCCCCAGTAACGGAAACGAGGCTCGGATTTTTCCGCTGCGGGCGACTCGCCCTTCGACGTCCAACAGATAACCCAGCACCCAAAAATTGACGAGCGGCACGGCGGCCGCGATCGCCAGCAGTAACGTCAGGCTCGCGAGACCGAACAGCGTGCGTGCCATCCACAACAGGCACAGAATCGGATGCCGCCACGGCACGGGGAACGGCGGCAAGCGGTCGGCGATGAGCTCTTCTTCAAGCACTGGCAGTGCAGATTCCGAAACGAACTCGCTGGCAGAAGGATCGACTTCGAGGACCGGAAACTCTGGAGACTGTGAGGCCCATCCAGGAAGCGGTTTGAGTGGCGCGGTTGGCTCGGCGGCGACGAGAGTTGGCAAGTTGTCGTTCGCTGGAAGCAGAGGCGCTCGACGCTCCGAAGGAAGCGGCGGGCGAACGCTCGACGAGGCGGGGTCGGGTGTGCGAATTTCAGATTTCGCCGTCATCGTCATTCCTATGTTCTGAGGCCCAAGACGGCGAAATCTGAAATTCGCACACCCGACCCCGCCTCCGACATACCTCGACGACCTCACTGTGGTTTCGCGATGATCCCTGAAACGCCGCGGGGCGTCGAGTGGTACGTGCGTAGGTCAGCCTTTCCAGGCTGACCCGATCGAGTGGTCGCGAAGTGAAGCGTTCGAGTCAGGCTGGAAAGCCTGACCTACGAGAGTCTCCCATGCGATGGAAACTGTTACTGCCCGGCGTTGTGTTGCTGGCCATCATCTGGCTGGTGAGTTTCGTCACCGACCAGCCGCTCAAAGGAGTGGCGACGGAAGAGTCTGCTCGGCCGACAGCGGATCTCGATGACTCGGTTCAAAAGGTCAACACGTTCTTCGCACGACGCTGGGCGAGCGAAGATCTCCAGCCGGTGAAGACAGCGGGTGAGTTGAGCGTGCTGCGGCGCATCGCGTTGGCGTTGATGGGCACAGTCCCATCGCTGGAAGAGATTCGGGCGTTCGAGCAAGACAGTGGACCGGATCGCTTGCAGCGTTGGACCGCGCGGTATTTGCACGATCAACGCTACTTCGATTATTTCGCGGAACGTTTGGCTCGCGGCTTCGTCGGTGTTGAGGGAGGCCAGTTCATCGTCTATCGCCGCGACCGATTCTTGAATTGGCTCAGTGGTCAGCTTGCGGCGAATCGCCCGTATCCGGAACTGGTCCGCGAGATGATCGCCGGCGACGGACTGTGGACCGACGAGCCGGAAGTCAACTTTGTGATGGCCGGCTACGACGACGGCGAGGGATTCAACAAGAACAAACTGGCCGGCCGCGCGGTGCGAGCGTTTCTCGGCCAGCGGATCGACTGTGCTCAGTGCCACGATCATCCGTTCGATCATTGGAAGCAAAACGAGTTTGCCGGCCTCGCCGCACACTTCGGACAACTGAAGCTCAGCCCGGTGGGAGTTCGCGAGGATCGCGATTTGAAGTTTGAGGTTGAAGACCGCCACACGCTCGAAAAGAAAGTGGTCGAGCCAGCGGTTCCGTTCGGCGACCAATGGGAACCGACCGAAGGGACTCGCCGCGAACGGCTGGCCGCGTGGGTCACGCACCCGGAGAACCGCCGGCTCGAACGAGCGATTGTGAACAGAGTTTGGGGGCTGCTCTTCGGCCGATCGTGGATCGAGCCGGTCGATGACCTGCCCGATCCGCCGGGAGAACAGATCGCCGGTCCGAACGTCGAGGGGGCCAAACATCCGAAGGCCCTCAAAGCGGGCGAACCAGACTTGCTCGATCTGGTGGGAGCCGACTTCCGCGAGCATGGTTATGACCTGCGCCGCTTGATCGAAGTCATCGTCGCGTCGAAACCGTTTCTCTTGGAATCCAAGTCCGAGATCGACGACGCGCAACGACTCGACCGGATGAAAGAGCACTTCGCCATCTTCCCGCTGGCTCGGCTGCGGCCGGAGCAAATCATCGGCGCGTTGTATCAAGCGTCGTCACTGACCACGGTCGATCAGAACTCGCACCTGATCTCGCGGTTCATCAAGCTCACCCGGTCGAATGACTTCGTCAAAGAGTACGGCGACCTCGGTGAGAACGAACTGGAAGATCGCGCCGGCACGATCCCGCAAGCGTTGCTCCGCATGAACGGCAACTTGATCAACGAGACCATCGACGCCAAGCCGTTCACCGCCAGCGGCCGCATTTCTCAAATGTCCCCGAACGCCGAACGGACGTTGGAACTCTGCTATCTCGTCTGCCTGACACGCCGCCCGACCTCCGAGGAGTCCGACTACCTCTTGCCACTTCTGAAAAAAGTCCGCCCCAATCAACGCGGTCAAGCGGTCGAAGATTTGTATTGGACCTTGTTCAACTCACCTGAGTTCGCGTGGAATCACTAACCCGAACGTAGCCGCGTTCGCCAGAACGTGGGTTGTGAACTCTTCACCCACACTCTGGCGAGTGTGGCTACGTTGCCAAAGAGGCTGCCATGAATCTCACTCGTCGCGATCTTCTCAAAGCTGCCTTCGCTTCTGGCGTGTCGATCGCGCTCCCTGGTCTCGACCTGCGAGCCGCCGAAGCACGCGGGAACGAACGTCAGAAATCCCTGATCGTGATTTGGCTCGCCGGTGGAGCCAGTCAATTGGAGACGTGGGATCCGCATCCGGGAACGCTGATCGGCGGGCAAACGCAGTCGATCAAAACCAAACTGCCCGGTCTCGAAATCGCCGACATGTACCCGCGCGTCGCCGAGCACATTCACGAGCTGAACGTCATCCGTTCGCTGGTCTCGAAAGAAGGAGACCACGAGCGCGGGACGTACTTGCTGAAGACCGGCTATCGTCCCGACCCAACGCTGATTCATCCGTCGCTGGGGGCAATCGCGAGCCATGAACTGCCGGACGACAAGCTCGAAATCCCGGCGCACATTTCGTTGCTCGGCAGCCAGTATCCGGCTCGCGGCGGATTCCTCGGCGAGATGTTTGATGCGTTCAAGATTTATGATCCGAGCAACGGCATTCGCAACTTGAAAGCGCGCGTCGGTGACGATCGTCAGCAGCAGCGGCTCAAGGGATTGGAAGTCGTCTCGAAATCCTTTCAAGCCGGCCGGCGCGTGCAAGTCGAGAACACGCTGCACCAACTGACCGTCGAACGCGCGTTGCGGATGATGACTTCGGAACAACTCAAAGCCTTCGAGATCGACCAGGAGCCGCAAGCGATCCGCGACGCGTTCGGCGATACGCAGTTCGGCCACGGTTGCCTGGCCGCTCGGCGGCTGGTCGAAACCGGCGTCCGAGCGGTCGAGGTCACGCTGCAAGGCTGGGACACGCACGCCAACAACTATGAAGGGCACAAAACGCAAGCCAAGGAACTCGACCCCGCGCTGGCCGCGTTGATCCACGACCTCCGGCAGCGAGACCTTTTGGCCTCGACTCTCGTGCTGTGCATCGGCGAGTTCGGTCGCACGCCGAAGATCAACGGCGTGGGTGGCCGCGATCACTGGCCGAGGGGGTTTTCGTGCCTGGTCGGCGGCGGCGGACTGCGCTCCGGAGTTGTGATCGGAGAAACCGACACGGAACCTCAAGCCGAGCAAGACGCGAACAAGTCCACCGCGTTGCCGCACGATCCGATCGAAGTCCCCGATCTGTTCGCGACCATCTTGCGGCAACTCGGTGTCGAGTTCGACAAAGAAGTTCTGACGCCGATCGGCCGGCCGATGCGATTCAGTTCTGGCAAGCCGATCGAGCGGTTGCTGGCGTAAGCGCAGGGGTCAGGTCTTCAAATTTCATTTTTGGCCTCGCGAATGACGCTCGGCGCAGACTGGAATGGCGACGTGGGATTGGAGTCAGGGGTGGACCGCGGGGCCAAAAATGAAATTTGAAGACCTGACCCCGGATCGTTCTCGACGATGCGCCGCTCGCGGCAGTTCGCCCGCGACGTCGAGCAACGTCGTCGAATCCACTCGATCGAGGTCGTCACGCTCGGCAGCCGCTAAGGCCAGACGACCTAAGCGGACAATCTCGCGCGGCACTCCGCCACTCAGGTCGAACAACGTCACCAGCGCGTCACGCCGGAAGATCTCGCGATGACCACCAGAGTTGTCGAGCAACTCCCGAATGAAAAGCTCCGTCTCGCGCTGGCTCAAGCAGGGCAACTCGATTCGCAATTCCGACTGCTCGGAAAGGTCTCCCAACGAGCATTCCTCAAACCCCTCGCGAGCGGCCGCCAGGATCGTCAGACCGCCGTCGTTCGTAACGTCGAGATGCAGCAACCGCTCGATCAAGCTGAGGCAATCCACTTCCGCTCGTTCCAAGTGATCGAACAACAACACGCTCGGCAACCGCGCCGAGTGCAGCGCGTGCCAGTGGTCGCAAACCGTTCGCCACAGCGCCGCGTGCGACCAACGCTCGGTCGGCCCCAGCCGCAAGGCGATCGCCAATTGCCAGAGCAGGTCATGCGAGTCGATCCCAAACAAATCGACCATCGCGACTTCGCGGCCGAGCCGTTTGGCTTCTCGAGCCGCGGCTCTCAAGACGAGTGATTTTCCAGTGCCGGCCGGGCCAAGCAGGAGTCCAAAACGGCGACGCTGTGCGACCAGGTATTCCAACCGAGCCAACGCCTCTTCGTGCGGCGGAGCCACGATGAACCCGCTCGGTCCGAGCGAGCTTTGCAACGCAAAGTCATTCCGTCCCCGATACAGTCCGTGCATTGACGTGCTCCTGAGATCGTCGGTAGTTCGGACGCCTACGTCCGAACAAACGACCGGACGTAGGCGTCCGGTCTACGCATGATTCCAAGTCTGTACTCGGCAGAGGTTCCGGTATCCCATGACCCGCCCACAATCCGCACGACCAGAATCGCCGGTCGAACGCTTCTTCCTTCCGCAACCGTTACAGCTTGCCACGGTCGAACAAGCCAAAATCGAACTGGATGGTTCCGAGGCGCATCACTTGTTGCACGTCCTGCGCGCGAAGGTCGGCAACCGCATCGGCCTATTCAACGGACAGGGAGAGGAAGCGGTCGCGGAACTGATCAACCACCGCAAACGCTCCGCCGAATTGCGGATTCTCGACTGCTGGACGACGCCGGCCGAATCCAGCGAACTCATCCTCGCCACCGCACTGCCGAAAGGTGACCGCGCCCGCTGGCTGGTTGAGAAAGCGACTGAACTTGGCGTGACGCGAATCATCCCGCTGCGTACGGCTCGCAGCGTCGTCGAACCGGGTGAAGGGAAGCTGGACAAGCTCCTGCAAGCCGCCATCGCCGCGTGCAAGCAGTGTGGTCGCTCACGTCTGCCGCGGCTCGATCCACTGACGACACTGAACGACGCCCTTCGCGAATTCTCACCAGCGTTGCCGACACGGATTCTCTTGCTGGCCGATCCGCGTGCGGAACGAAATGTTGGTCAACTGTTCGAGTCGCTCGGCGATGTCCCGCGAACAACGATCGCGCTGATCGGCCCGGAAGGCGGCTTCACTGACGAAGAGCACGTAACAGCCATCACCGCCGGGGCGATGCCGGTGCGACTCGGCTCACACATCCTGCGGATCGAAACGGCCGCTCTGGCGATCAGCGCGGCGTGGGAACTTCGGAACTCGGCCAACGACTCGGATTGAACAGAAGGGCCGTCAACGGTTCCGAGCAACGCCCCCATCGACCTCGCGTCGATGGAGCGAAAGATGGCGAGCTAATCCGCGGCACAACGAGCCGTTGAGAGACCCCATCCGCCTCGTGCGGATGGTGAATCAGATTCTTTGGTGTGATCCGCCCATTGATCTTCTTCACCATCCGCACGAGGCGGATGGGGTCTCACAAAAAGGCCCTGACAGGCAACGTCGCTAGCACACCATCGGTCGCTCCATCCAGACAAGCTGGATGGAGGCGGGGCAACTCGCAAAGCACGTCGTGCGACCGTTACGAGCGCACGAAAAAACCCCGCGGTGTGTCTCACGCACCGCGGGGTTCGTATTTGCTGGTTGAGGTCTCTCAGTCTCACCCAAAAGAACGCCAGCGCAGCTTTCATCATGCAAAGAGGAGTGCCGTTCGCAATCGCTTGGGCACTCCGCAAGCCTGGCGACGACGTCTCCACCGCTCTCACACGGGGAGACGCACAACGGGGGACAATCTCGTTGCGCCAGCGCTCGATTCAATCTCGCCGCAGACAGCGGGGGTCCAAAACCGGAGAGAGAGGTTTCGCGATCTGTCGATCGGCTCGCGATCGAAGGTCTCGAAATGTTTTGGAACACCGCTCATCTGCAAAGCAAATCACATCGCCGACTGATCGCAGAGTTCGTGCCAAAACGCTTCGTTGCCCAACCGCCACACTCATCGAGTCCCTGTCGCCAAACGGAAACGGCTCGACACAAACGTCACGGAATCCCGGCTCGGAAAGGATTCGAGCGGCTGGTCCGGCAGCCTTCCGAAAGCACGAATCGGCGCACGGCCGATTGGCCCAGTCAGACACCTCCACGAAGACGCGCTCAGCCGGTTTGACAATTCGTTGTGGATTCGCGTTGCAGATTCCAAACGATTCGGACCAAGTTCAACCAAGCTCGCCGCGTGGCGCTAAGAGATTGAAACACTCTGCGGGTCGGGCGGCGCATCGGGGGCCGAGGTCGTGAAGTGATACAGGAAGATCCCCGCCGCGATCGCGACGTTCAGCGAGTCGGCCGCGCTCATGGGGATCGTCAGCCGCCGATCGCACAGGTCCAGCCATTCGGAACCGAGTCCATTGGCTTCGTTGCCAAACAGCAACGCGAGCCGTGCCGGCCGGCCCGCGAGGGCGAGCGGTTCCGCAGTGTTTGTAGCCCGGACGCCTACGTCCGGGTGTCCGGACGTAGGCGTCCGGACGACACCATCGCCATCCGTTGGATCGGAGTTCTCAACAACCGTTGCCGCGAGCTGCACTTGCCATTCGGACTTCAATCGCCGCAGGTCCGCGTTCAGGTCGCGGCTGCACACGATCGGCAACGTGAGTGCGTTACCCATCGAGACTCGCAGCACGCGCCGCGAGAAGGGATCGGCACACGCCGGCCCCAGCAGCATCGCATCGATGCCGAACGCGGCTCCGAGTCGAATCAGCGTGCCAATGTTTTCGGGATCGTTGACGTCGGGGCAGACGACAAACGTCTTTCGCTCGCCGCCGCGAGCCATGATGTCGTCGAGCCTCGGACTCGGCCGGCGCAGCGCACAGGCCATCGCCCCACAATGAAAGTTGTAGCCGACTAATTCGGCGGCCAGCGCCTGTGGCATCACAAAGGTCGGCACATCCGATCGCAGCCAGGGAGAGAATTCCTCAACGCGACCTTCGGTGAGCAACATCGATTCGACAACGTAATCACTGCTCAGCAAGCGTTTGACCAACCGCGCTCCCTCCGCGATGAAACATCGCACCCAGCGTGGATGTCGCGTGGCTTTCACATCGCGAAAGACGGTCAGTCGCGGGTCATCGAGGGACTGAATCGGGAGGAACGGCATAAGTGGCGATCCGGGGTCACGAACCGGGGTCAGGTCTTCAAATTGCATTTTTGGCCCGCAATCAACCCCTGACTCTAATTCCACATCGCCGTTTCGATCCACACCGCACGTCATTCGCGAGGCCAAAAATGCAATTTGAAGACCTGACCCCTGCGCTTCGTCGATCCGGTTGAAATGAAATCGACGGCCACTACCATGCCGCGCCGTTCTCCGTAGCGCGGCGGTCCGGGCGCAGTACGGCTCACCGACCCACCCAAAACTCTTTCGATTCGATCCTCATGAGCAACCCTTCCGAATTCACGTTTCAGGCTGAGATCAAGCAACTCCTGCACTTGTTGTCGCACTCGCTGTATCAGAATCGCGAGATCGCGATTCGCGAGCTGATCTCGAACGCTTCGGACGCTCTCGACAAGTTTCGGCACATCACACTGACCAACAGCGAAGTCGCCAACGACGCTCCGTTGGAGATCACGCTGGAACCGAACGAGGCCGACAATGTGCTGGTCATCCGGGACAACGGCATCGGGATGACGCGCGATGAGCTGATCAAGAACTTGGGCACGATCGCGCACAGCGGGTCGCTGGAGTTCTTGAAAACCGCGACGCAGTCCGCGCCAGAGTCGGCGAACAACCTCTCGCTGATCGGGCAATTCGGCGTCGGCTTCTATTCGGCATTCATGCTGGCCGACAAAGTCGAAGTGCTCAGCCGCAGCTACCAAAGTGACGCAGGACACCGTTGGGAATCAGACGGCAGCGGGCGATTCACCGTCGAACCTCACGAGGGGCTCACGCGCGGCACACAGATCCGGCTGCACCTGAAGCCGGAGTTGACGGAGTTCGCGCAGCCGTGGCGGCTGAAGTCGGTCTTGAAGCAGTATTCGACGTTCGTGCCGCACCCGATCAAGCTGGGGGACGAAGTCGTCAACGAGCAGAAGCCGATCTGGGTCGAACCCAAAAACAATGTCACCGACGAGCAGTACCAAAAGTTCTTCGAGCATCTCGCGCACGGCGCGGGGGACAAGCCGCTGTGGCATTTGCATCTCTCGTCCGATTCACCGTTCCAATTCCACACGATCTTGTATTGCCCGGCTTCCAACATCGAGCGGCTGGGCTTCGGCCGGGCCGATCACGGTCTCCAGCTTTGTGCGAAACGCATTCTCGTGCAGCACAACTGCCGCGAGCTGGTGCCGGAGTATCTGCGATTCCTCTATGGCTTGGTCGATTCGGCCGACTTGCCGCTGAACGTCTCGCGCGAGGCACTGCAAGACAACACGGTCTTTCGCAAAATCAAAAAGGTGCTGACGAAAAAAGTCCTGTCGCATCTGCAATCGCTCGCGACCGAGAAGCCGGACGACTACCTGACGTTCTACCGTCAGTTCGGCATCACGTTGCGTGAGGGCTTGCACTCGGACTTCGAGCATCGCGAGGAAGTCGCCGGCTTGCTGCGGTTCCCGACGACCGCGTCGCCGATCGAAGCCGCCGACAAGTCGGAGCCGCTGACCGGCTTCGCGGATTATCTCAAACGCGCGCCGGAAGGCCAAAAGCAAATCTACTTCCTCGGCGGTCCGGATCGGAAATCGCTCGAACAGAATCCCAACCTCGAACTCTTCCGCCGCAAGAAGCTGGAAGTCCTGCTGGTGACCGATCCGATTGACGAGTTCGTGCTGGGCAATCTCCGAAACTTCGAGGGGAAGGACATCGTCGCGATTGATTCGGCGCAGGTCGAACTCCCACCGACCACGGAAGCCGACCAGGCCGAAGAGGCACAGACTCAAGCGGCACAGACCGCTGCGGCCGAGTCGTTTGGATTTCAGCGAGTTCTGGAATTGCTCCGCATGGAACTCGGCAGCGACGTGCAGGAAGTCCGCGCCTCGCAGCGGTTGACCGAGGCGGTCTGCTGTCTCGTGAATACGGAAGCCTCGATGAGCGCTCAACTTCAAAAAGTGTTGGCGACAGGGGATCGCGAGTTCACAGCCCCGAAGAAGATCTTCGAGCTGAATCCTTCCGCGCCGCTGACAACGCGCCTGACCGCGTTGGCCGGCAACCCCGCCAATGATCCCTTCATTCAACAATGCGGCCGGCAACTCTTCGCCAACGCTTTGCTGTTGGAAGGTCTGCCGCTCGATCCCAGCCAAATGGTCTCCCGCGTACAGGGCTTCATGCTCGAAGCGGCGGAGAAGCGGGCTTGAGAAATTCTCGGTTCTCCGCCAATTGTGTCGAGGTCTGCGTTCTGTGAGCCGCATGGCGCTAGCTCGGATTATTCACGGCCGCGATGTAACCCGAAGCGTCAGCGAGGGAGTCATCACACACTCCCTCGCTGACGCTTCGGGTAACATCGCAGCAGGCTGCGCTCCCCAATGAGTAGGCCATGAATAATCTCGGCTAGCGCCTTGCGGCTCACGAACATGACGGAGAAGCCGCTCGGCCAATGAGCTTTGTCGCCGATGTCGCGGGTCAATCATCCGTCGGCAGCTCTTCGACAGGGACGATCCTCACATGGTGGTCGGAGCGAGGCGTTCGATAGTACTCAAAACTCGTGGAGTACGGCGTCCCTTCGGGGGCGTGCAGGAAGGTGCCTTCGATGCCCCATTTGCTCTCGATGATCACCGTGCCATCGTTGAGCACGCCGCGAACCAACCCGGAGTGAACGATCTCTCGATCCTCGTCTCGATAGATGATGACGTCACCGCCACTGGGATCGAAGACGAACTCATAGTCGTTGTCGTCCAGGATCTGTTGAACGGCCTCTCCCGGAATCAAGAACTGCGTATCCAAGAACACCCAGCCGTGACAGTTGGCCGCAGTATCGGCGGGAGCACGTTGGATGACGGACTCGATGAAATTCCCGCTGAGGGTCTGATCCGAGTCAACCGGTTTGGCCCCATCTTCCACCATCCGATACACACGAATGGGACGGTTCCGATCCGTCATCGCGATGAATTCGCGGACCTCTTTTTTCTCCCCCGGAGTGCTGATGCGAAGTCTTAGTTTGTTCGGAGGCGGATAAAGCCGCTCGTGAAAACGGTGATACGACCACCCGACCAAGCCCAGCGAAGAAACCATGACGAGCCAGCCGGTCGCACGACGCCGAAGAATTTGCCGCGGTGTTTTCCAGAGGCTGAAATGCACCCAAGTCAGTCCAACGGTCATCGCGATGACCGCCACGCTGCCGGCGACGCGATACTGGAGGCTGAGTTCCTGTTGCGCAAAATTGAGCCCATCCACCGCCGTCAAACACAAGACCAGCGCGGCAGCGAATGCAAGGACTCGTTGACGCCGCCCAAAGCCATCCGATTTGCCAAAGACAAATCTCCAGAGATAACCAGCCAACACACACAGGCTGAGAGACAACACGATCAGCCAGTAGGTCGCCGAAACTTCAAAGAGTTCTCTGGGAGGATTCATCACACCAATTTGTGTCCTGGCCACGAAGGATGACTGCCCTCGAATCAGTTGCAGCCATCGAGAAACACCGCCGCGCCATTTAAGGAGAGATTGCCGTACCACAACCGTCAGAGCTTGTTGAAAAAGTCGTTGAACCGCCACGCCATCGGCGTGCAAGCGAACGTAAGTCGTTATTCCTCATCTCACCAACGCCGTTGGCGTTGGGGTTAAACCATTAAACCGACAGTCCCCCAGCGGCGTTGGGCTGACAAGCACCTTCCAAGTACCGGTGCTTTCCTGGACCGTGCGGTGACTCGTCATCGCGAGAGCCTTTCCGCAGCGTTGATGCCGTCGCCAAGTTGACGTTAGCTTGAGCACCGTCCCCTTTCTTCTGAGTCGCTGGCAGCGGAGTTCAAGATGTCCCGAATCCTCATGGCTGAGTGCAAACAGGAAGTCTCCTCATTCAATCCGGTGCCCAGTCGCTACGAGGACTTTCGCGTGGTACGTGGAACGGCGCTGCTCGACCATCACCGCCAAGGGGGCGAGGAAGTCGGCGGAGCCTTGAGCGTTTTCGATGCGGACCACAGCGTTCGACTCGTGCCCACGTTCGGTGCGAGTTCCAACACGTCGGGTGGCGTGCTGTCCGCCGACAGCTTCGAGCGGCTCAGCCGTGACTTCCTCAACAGTCTGGCGGATGCCGGTCCGGTGGATGCCGCCTACTTCTCGCTGCACGGAGCGATGCAGGCGGAACACGAAGACGACCCCGAAGGCTTTCTGCTGCAAGAAGCCCGACGCATCCTCGGCGAAAAAATCCCGTTCGTCGTGTCGCTCGACCTGCACGGCGTGCTGACCGATCGAATGCTTGAGCACAGTGACGCGGTCGTGGCTTATCACACGTACCCGCACGTTGACTTCTTTCAAACCGGAGCACGCGCGGCGGCGCTGCTGCTGAAGATTGTGAATCGTGGTGCTCGGCCAGTGACGGCGCGCGTGAAGATTCCGGCGCTCGTCCGCGGCGATGAGCTGATCACCAAAAGCGGCGCGATTCGCGAGTGCATCGAGTTGGCTCAGCAGATTGAAGCCAGCCCAACGGGCCTCTCCGCCGGCGTGATGTGGGGCAATCCATTCACCGACGTCCCCGAACTTCGCACGAACAGCTTCGTCGTCATGGATGGTGATGAAGTCACCGCGCGCACGCAGGCCCTCGAACTGGCGAATCGCTTCTGGAAGCATCACGAGAAAATGCAGGTGCCTCTGACCAGCCTTGGGGACAGCGTGCGGCTCGCGGCGGGAGTCACCTCGGGAACGGTCGTGATGATGGATGCCGCAGACGCCACAAGTTCCGGCGCGTCAGGCGACAGCAATGCGATCCTGCGGGAGATGATTCATCAAGATTATCGCGGTCGCGTGCTAGCTCCGATCACGGACCCGGCGGCGGTTCGCCAGGCGTTTGCCGCAGGGATCGGCGCGACCATTGGCATCACGATTGGCGGAGCCTTCGATCCCGCGCGATTCCGTCCGCTCGCGTCGGAAGCTCAGGTGCGACTGCTCTCCGACGGCAGGTTCCGCAGCGAGTCGTTCGGCTGGCCGTGGGACTCCGGAGACACCGCCGTGCTGCAAGCTGGCAATTTCACGCTGGTGGTCGGCACTCGGCCGGTCAGCCTGTTTGACCGTTCGTGGTTCTACGCCAACGGTCAGGATCCTCGGCACTTCGAGACGGTGATCGTGAAGTCGCCGCACTGCGAACCGCAGATGTTCGCGGACTGGTGCGCGAAGCTGATCAACGTGGATGCGCCCGGCTCCACCAGCGCGAATCTGCGAAGCCTGGGACACACCCGGTGTGCTCGGCCAATCTTCCCGTTGGATGGAGCAGTTGAATTCCATCCCGTCGCACAGATTTTTCAGAGGCGTTGATGTCGTTTGACTCGCTTGTCGATTCGCCCAGCACACCTCTGCTCGCATCGCTTCCGGCTTTCATCCGTGCTCCGGCTTTGCCATCCGTGCGGTCCATTTCTTCTGTTGATTTCCGCACGGATGGCAAAGCCGGAGCACGGATGAAAACAACGGCGATCACGGAACGTCAGCCGTGAAATCTTGGGCGGCTGGCTGGGAAGCAGCGGGAGGTCTGAGTACTTTGATTGAGCCGCAGTCGCCCCCTGCCCTGCCGACCGACCTTGGGATTGCTAGATGTCACGACAGCTCCACCGCCACTTCGTCACCGCGATGCTCGCCGTACTTCTCCTGCCGCTGGCGGCCAGCGGCGGCGATTGGCCTCTGTGGCGCTACGATACTCAGCGTAGCTCGGCTTCTCGTGATGAGCTGCCTGCGCAATTGCGTCTGTTGTGGTCGCGTCAGTTGCCCCGTTTGAAGCCGGCTTGGCCCGATCAACCTAAGATGCAATTCGATGCGGCTTATGAGCCGATCGTGATGGGGCAGCGATTGTTTGTGGGATCGTCCCAGGACGGCAGCGTCACCGCTTTCGACACGCGGACGGGTGTTGAAGTCTGGCGATTCTTCTCGGACGGGCCGGTGCGATTCGCGCCGTTGGCTTGTCGGGAGAAGCTCTACTTTGTCTCTGACGACGGCTACTTGTATTGCTTGCGAACGCACGACGGTTCACTCGTGTGGCGATTCCGAGGCGGTCCTTCCGATCGAAAGATTCTGGGGAACGAGCAGCTCATTTCGACGTGGCCGGCGCGCGGGGCACCGGTCATCGACGATGGGAAAATCTATTTCGCGGCCGGCATCTGGCCGTTCATGGGGATCTTTCTGCATGCGCTCGACGCCACGACGGGAGCGGTGCTGTGGACCAACGATGGCGACGGATCGCTCTACATCAAGCAACCGCACAACAGCGATTCGTTTGCGGGAGTGGCACCGCAGGGGCCGCTGGTTGCGATCGGCTCGAAGCTGTTGATCCCTGGCGGGCGTTCGGTGCCGGCGTGCTACGATCGCAGGACCGGCCGCATGCTCTACTACCAACTCGCCGAGAACGGCAAACGTGGCGGTGGATCTACCGTGGCGGCCGTCGATCAGTTTCTCTTCAACGGCGGCGCGGCGTTCGACTTGGAGACCGAGAAATATCTCGGAGCCGTCGGCGACTTGCTGACCTTCGCGGATGGCCGGCTCTACGACTTTCGCGAGGGGGCGATTCACGCCCAGGATTTGAAGTCGTCCGAGGTCAAGCTCGTGGACGTCACGGACCGCAAGGGCGTGACCACCAAAGTCGCCAAGTGGACGATGCGCGAGGTGGGCAAAGCCGAGACGCCACGATTGACCGCGCTCATCAAAGCCGGCTCGCGAATTTTCGCCGGCACAGAAGGTCGAGTGCTCTCGTTAAAACTTCCGTTGCCAGAGAAAGGACGCGTGAGCCTCGCTTGGGAAGCCACTTTGGAGGGAACGCCCAGCAGTCTGGTCGCGGCCGACGACAAGCTGTTTGTGGTCACGCTGCAAGGCCGCCTGTATTGCTTTGGCGATGTCAAAACTCCCGCGGCGTCGCCACAGCAGCATCCACTGGTGACGAAGCCGATCGCCGTCAACGAGGTTTGGTCCAAGCAGGCCGCGTCGATTCTCAAAGCCACGCGCGTCAATCAGGGTTATTGCCTGGTTTGGGGAGTCGGCACGGGTGGACTGGTGCGGGAACTCGCGCGGCAAAGCGCGCTGCGGATGGTGATCCTCGAATCGGACGCCTCGAAGGCCCACGAGTTCCGCGAACGATTGCGCAGTAGCGGCCAGAGCGAGCGAGTCTCCGTGATCGTGGCCGATCCGCGACAGGTTTCACTGCCGCCTTATCTGGCCAGCTTGATTGTTTCCGAGTCTTTGCCGCCAATGACGGACGGGGATCGCACGAAGTTTCTGCAACAGACGTTCGCGGCGTTGCGGCCTTACGGTGGTGTCGCTTGTTTGCCTCGACTTGGCGAGCCGGAGGGCGTCAGCCCCCGGACGACGTCACCCAGTCCGGGGGCTAACGCCCTCCGGCTCGCCGACAAATCCGTGAATCTCGCCGGAGCCGTTTGGAAGCACGATGGCGACTGGACGCTGTTGGTTCGCGAAGGGGCGTTGCCCGACAGTGCGAATTGGACTCACGAGCATGCCAATGCCGCCAACACTCGCGTCTCGAAAGACAAAGTGGTCAAAGCACCGCTGGGCTTGTTGTGGTTTGGCGGTTCGTCGAATGATGCGATCTTGCCCCGTCACGGACACGGCCCGCAGCCGCAAGTCGTGGACGGCCGGCTGTTCATCGAAGGGGTCGATCTCTTGCGGGCGATGGATATCTACACGGGCCGCGTGCTGTGGGAGTCCCCGTTGCCCGGTGTCGGTGCGCTCTATGACAACACGGCTCATCAGCCAGGAGCGAACGCCAGCGGCACGAATTACATCGCCACTTCCGAAGGCATCTATGTGGCGTATCAGCACGCTTGCTGGAAGCTCGACCCGAACACCGGCAAGAAGATTGCCGAGTTCAAGCTCCCGTCTTCCGCGGGATCAAAGACCGCTCCGCTGTGGGGCTATCTCAACGTCGATGGCGATTATTTGATCGGTGGGGCCGATCCGGTGTTCGATCCGACGCTACTCAAGTTCTCCAGCAAGTCGAACAAGCCGGGCGGCAGCGATGATGATGACGACAAGAAAAATTCGACCGCCAAGAAGGTCGCGACGGATGCGACAGCGGCGGTCGAAAAACTGCTCAAGATCGAGAACGACAACTACTCGTCGAGCCAGCGCCTGGTCGTGATGGATCGTGCCACGGGAAAGGTCTTGTGGAGCGTGACGGCTCGCAGCGGATTCCGGCACAACGCGATCTGCCTTGGCGGCGGGCGGATGTACTGCATTGATCGCGCGTCGGGAGCGGAACTGTCTCGCTTGAAACGTCGCGGCGAGAAGCCGTCGCACGAACCGCGACTCGTGGTCTTTGATCTCCTGACCGGCGAAGAAATCTGGAGCACCGAGCAAGACGTCTTCGGCACCTGGCTGAGCTATTCGGCCGAGCGTGACGTGCTCGTCGAAGCGGGCCGCACCGCGCGCGACACGCTCGGCGATGAGCCGAAAGGGATGCGCACCTATCGCGCGAAGACCGGCACGGTGCTGTGGTCCAGCAAGACGTTCACCGGCCCGGCGATGATTCATCACGACACAATTTTGATGCAGGGCCACGGCTGCGATCTGCTGACCGGCACGCCGCGCCTGCGCGAGCACCCGCTCAGCGGCGAGCCGGTCGAATGGACGTGGACTCGCAACTACGGCTGCAACACGCCGCTGGCGTCCGAGCACTTGCTGACGTTCCGCTCCGGAGCCGCCGGCTATTTGGATTTCTGCAACGACGGCGGGACCGGAAACTTCGGCGGCTTCCGATCCAGTTGCACGAACAACTTGATCGTGGCCGGCGGAGTGCTCACCGCGCCCGATTACACCCGGACCTGCGTGTGCAGTTATCAAAATCAAACGTCGCTGGCGCTGGTCCATACGCCGGAGGTCGAAACGTGGACCTCGTTCGGCTCGCAAACCGCGAAGCAACCGGTGCGACGAGTCGGCATCAATCTGGGTGCCCCCGGCGATCGCAAAGCGGATGACGGAACGCTGTGGTTGGAGTATCCCAGCGTCGGTGGTGCGTCGCCGATCGTCGCGGTCACGATCACGCCGGAGAAGCCGGAGTGGTTCCGCCGGCACAGCTCGCAGATCACAGGTCCGGGCCTCCCGTGGGTCGCGGCTTCGGGTGCGAAGGGACTCACTTCCCTGAAGATTCCACTCGGCACATCGGACAAACAGCCTCGGCAATATCTCGTGCGGTTACACTTCGCCGAACCCGACGACGTGCGGCCGGGAGACCGAACGTTCGATGTCCATCTTCAAGGGAAGCCGGCGTTGACGTCGCTCGATGTTGCGAACGAGGCCGGAGGCCGTCATCACTCCTTGGTCAAAGAGCTTGCCGGCGTGCAGGTCGGCGATGAACTCGTGATCGAGCTGATTCCCAATCCAACCAGCAAACATCACGCGACGATTCTGAGCGGCGTCGAAATCCAAGCGGAAGGTTGGTGAGCCATGTCAGGTTCGAGAGCAACTTCTGAGTGCGTCGCGTGCTCGGCCGAAAGCCGAAAGCCGATCGCCGATCGCCGTTATTCCAAACCTTTTGGATCGTGCGGTGTTGGGATAACGGCGATCGGCGATCGGCGATCGGCTGTCGGCCGAGCCGCGTTGTTTGTGATGTTCTTCTTCACCACGGCTGCTGCGTTTGCCTGCAACGTGCCGGTCTTCCGCTTCGCTTTGGAACGCTGGCGGCCGGACTCGTATCGCCTGACGGTGTTTCATCGTGGTCCGCTCGCGGATGCCGAGCGGGCGCTGATCGGAACACTGGAAGAACAGCAAGACAAGTCGTCGCTCAATCTCGCCCTCCGCACTGTCGATGTGAACGAGTTGGGCGATGATGATGATCGCGAACTGTTCACGTCTCTGAGCAATCCTCCGCTGCCAACGCTGGTTGTGCATTATCCGGCGCACTTGCGCATCGCCGCGTCAGTCTGGTCGGGGCCGCTCAATACCGAAGCGGTCGCCCGTCTCACCGATTCGCCGATTCGCAGCACGCTGGTCCATCGCCTGGCCGATGGTCAAACCGCCGTCTGGCTGCTGTTGGAAAGCGGAGAGACTGAGAAAGACGATGCCACCGCGATGCTCTTGCAGGAGCAATTGAAGAAGCTCGAAGAAAAACTGAAATTGCCGGAACTGACCGATTCGTCCGAGGACAAGCTGTTGTCCGCGACTCCGCTACAAGTGGCCTTCTCGCTGTTGCGAGTTTCTCGCAACGATGCCGAACAACCGCTTATCCAGATGCTGCTGCACAGCGAATCCGATCTGGCCGAGCGATCCGATCCGATGGTCTTCCCCGTTTTCGGCCGTGGCCGAGCGCTCTTGCCGCTGATCGGCGCGGGAGTCACGGCGGAGAACATTCATGATTCGGCCGCGTTTCTCGTCGGAGCCTGCTCGTGCGAGGTGAAGGAACAGAACCCCGGTTTCGATCTGCTGCTCACCGCCGATTGGAACGCTTTGCTGGCTCAGGACGGAGTGCCTCTGATCGCCAGCGCCACTCGCGAACGAATGCCATCAGGCGATGCCGAGTTGGTGCCGATTCCCAGCGGATCGCCGATCTTCGAGGAAGTGAGCACCTTCACGGCGGACGCCCCCGGAGACTTTATTTGGATCGCCGTGGGCCTCATCGTTGTCGGAGTTGCGGTCTTCGTCCGCTTGATGGTCCGCCGCTGATGTGTTCGGAATCTCCCAAGGTTGCCGCGGAGTTGATTACACTCACTTGCCATGTGGGTTCGCGTCTGAACTCAGGATGCCTTTCCGATGCACCTCTCGATTCTCTCTGGCCCGGATGCAGGCACGACCTTCGTCGTCACGCCGCTGAAACGCCTGCGCGTTGGCCGCGGGGCCGAGTGCGAGTTGACTCTGCACGACCCCAGCGTCTCGCGATTGCAGTTTGAGATTTGTTTTGAGAATGGCCGGCCGGTGCTGGTTGATCCCGGCAGCCGTTGGGGAACGCTGGTCAACGGTGTGAGAATTGTCCGCCATGAATTGCAACCGGAAGACCGGATTAACGTCGGCGACACGGAACTGTGTTGGATTCCCGTCAGCGATCCTTCCGCCTCGACGATTGCTCCAATGCGCTCACCGGCATTCATCTCCGCAACCGGTCGCCCGCAGGTCTTGTTACCGGAAAAGACGGCCGCCGCGCGGCCGGCGTTTCGTCGCACGCTGGACCCGGCCACTTTCGTCGGGCAGACGTTTACGAGTTATCAGGTTCAATTCGTCGAAGCCAAGGCTCGGACGGGAGTCGTGTTTCGAGCGCTCGATCGAGACAGCCAGGCGGCGGTCGCGCTGAAACTGTTCTGGCCGGAGTTGATGACCACCAGCCAGGCGATGAACCGCTTCCTGCGGACCATCGAGACGATGGGACCGTATCGGCATTCACACTTGGTGGCTCTTTACGACGCGGGAATGTCCGACGGCTTGTGCTGGACCGCCAGCGAGTTTGTCATCGGCGAATCAACCAAGCAGATGATCTCCAAGGTCGGCGTGGTCGGCATGCTGGATTGGCGGCGCGTGCTGAGAATCGCCATTGATGTGACGGAAGCATTGGTGTTCGCGGCCTCGCACCATGTCGTGCATCGGAACATCACTCCCACGAACATCCTCGTTCGTCGCAGCGATGGTGTTGCCAAGCTGGGAGACTTGATGCTGGCAAAAGCTCTCGACTCGCTGGGCCTGGGGGCGGTGACTCGCGCGGGAGAAATCCTTGGCGATCAGCCCTATCTCTCTCCGGAACAAACCCTCGGCGAACGGACGGATGCACGCTCCGACCTCTACAGTCTGGGAGCCACCTTGTACGCGCTGCTCACCGGCCGCCCGCCGTGCGAAGGACTGACCGCCGCCGAAACCGCAAAGAAGATTCAAAGACAACGTCCCGAACCGCCCACGAAATATCACCCGGCCGTCCCCGCCTTGTTCGAGGGCATCGTGATGCGGTTGCTCTCCAAGCGTCCCAATGACCGCTTCGTGGACGCCACACAATTGCTGAAAGAACTGGCTCGCGCTGAGAAGTCCGCGTAAGCCAGATCGTTCTAGTGCCTCTTCAAGCCTTGATTACTCAAACTGAGCGGTTTTTGAGTCCCGCTAGGGACGTCTCGACAATAGCCCAGCACGTCAGTGCTGGGAAAAGGTGGGAAGAGTGTGTGAAGTCCCGTCAGGGACGACAGAAATTGGACGAGCATTTCTGTCGTCCCTGCCGGGACTCAAGTCGTGCAGCCGCATCGCGTCCCCAGCACTGAAGTGCTGGGCTATTCTCAACGGTCCCTGACGGGACAAAAACAAAACCGCTCAGTTTGAGTGATTAGGGTACGTGTCGTAGCGATAGTCGCCAAGACTTTCGGAATCAGTGCGTGGCCGAAACTCTTGGCGAGTTTCGCTACCCCAAGATGAAACCTTGAAGACGCACTCGACTGAGCTAAGGCCGCGTCTCATCCGGCATGCTCGACAGGATGGGGCCTTCCAAGAGGTCACCCGTTGGGCTGAGTTCCTCAAGCTGCATACTCACCGAGTCCGCTGGGACATCGATGAACGGGACTCGCCACAGGACGATCAGCGCGAGTGCTCGCCAGCCCGACGAGATCGTGAAGAGCGCGTGGTAAGCCGCCGGAGTTTCTCCCGCGTAGTGCAGGATGATTCCGCCGATCATCGCACCCGCCGCCAACGCCAGGCTGTTGAGCAGGTTGAACAGCGTCAGCACACTGACTCGTTCGTTGGCCGGGATCGACTCGAAGAACAGCAGGAAGAACGCCAGCTCGTAGGCGGCCCAACTGAGCCCAGCGATGACTTGTGTCACACACAACCAAGCGTAGTTGTCCGAGACGCCCCACATTCCGGCCAGCGGCACGATGCCGATGCCTCCGATCGTTAGCAGCCGACGTGCTCCCCAGCGTTTGGCGAAGCGGCCGCATAACGGCAGCGCCAAGATCTTGAAGACGAACGAGAACGCGATCAGCACCGCGTAATCGGAATACGAAAACAGCAGCTTCCGATTCATATACGGAGCGAAGTACGGCCCGGTGATCCACACGCCGAACTGCACGACAATGATGTAGAGCAGCAGACGCCCCCCGGCGCTATGCCGATAGCGCCGCAGTTGTTCGAGCACAGGGACACGCTGACGATCCGGCGGTAGCGGCTCTGGTTCGGTTTGCGAGGCCAGGAACGCCGCCGACGCGATGCGACAGACACACGCCACGGAAAACAGCACGGCAAAGACAATCAACGTGGTGTCATGACGATCTCCCAGAGCCAGGTCATGCTTCTTGCCGGCTTGCAATGCGAAACCACCGGCAAGGAATCCCGCCAGCACGGTCCCTTGTTGCAGGCGAGTCCGCTTGGCGAAGAAATGTGCTCGAATCGTGCGCGGCACCAACGTCCCGATCCAGACGTTCCAAGCCGGCCCCGTCCCCAAGCCTCCGGCCCAATACAACGCGGCCACCACCAATGCGGCCCACGGCGGGATATAGCCCACGAACGCGGCCACGATCAGCGGCACAAAACTGGCCGCCTGCAATAGCGAGCAACACAGCACCCACCGTTTGTGAGACTTCAACACCGCGACCGCCCACGGCGAGATCATCTGCAACGCGCCACCCAGCAACACGGGCACGCTGACGACTAACCCAGACATCACCTCGGTCAGCCCGACCGTCAGTACGAACAGCGGCAGATAGGTTTCGCCAAGTCCGACCATCACGCCGAACGCCGCCGCGTCCCATTGGCTGACTCGCAGATTGTGCGCAAGCAGCCGCGAACGTGGACCGCGCGATTTCGATGCAGACGAGGAGCTATCGGTCGTGAGTCCGTTCACGTCAGCTTTGCTTTCCAGAACGCGATTTGAGCCATCACCGGTTCGCGTCCTCCGGAACCGAAGCTACGCAAGGCGGCCACCGCGTTCGCGGTCCCCAGAACCTGCTGCACATCCGCGGCAATCTTGTCGCAGGCCAACTGTAAGTCGGACAACGGCAGATCGGCGAGCCGACATTTTCGCGAGTCGCACTGCGCGACCAGCTTGCCGACCGACTCGTGAGCCGTTCGCATCGGGACACCTTTGCCGATCAGATACTCCATCAGCATGGTCGCATCGAGGAAACCTTCCTCCAGCCGCGCGGCAATGCGGTCACGCTGCAACTCCGCCTGAGCGGCAATCGGTTCGGCCAGTTCCAAACACGCGGCGGTCGTGTCGAAGGCGGCGAACAACGCGAGCTTGTCTTCCTGCAAGTCGCGGTTGTACGCGAGCGGAAGAGCCTTCGTCAGAAACTGCAACTGCGTCAGCGAGGCCATCACGCGAGCGGACTTGCCACGGATCAACTCCAACACATCGGGGTTCCGCTTCTGCGGCATGATCGACGAACCGGTCGTGAACGCATCCGGCAGTTTGAGTATGCCGAACTCGGTCGAGAACCAAATGATCCACTCCTCGGCCCACGCCGAGAGATGCGTCGCGATCAAAGACAGATCGAACACGAATTCGATCACGAAGTCGCGATCGCTCGACACGTCGATGCTGTTGCGAGCCGGTTCGATGAAGCCGAGCAACCGCGCGGTCTCGTGCCGATCAATCGGCAGCGACGTGCCCGCCAACGCAGCGGCCCCCAGCGGCGAAATGTTGACGCGTTTCAGGCAGTCAGCCAACCGCTGCCGATCACGCTCGAACTTCTCGACCCACGCCAGCCAGAAATGCGGCGCGAGTACCGGCATCGCGCGCTGCAAATGCGTGTAGCCAGGCAGGACGACATCGAGGTCTCGATCGCAGCGACCAACGAACGCTCGTTGCAGATTGACGAGCAACTCGTCGATGCGTCCGATCGCGTCCCGCGTCCACAACTTGAGGTCGGTAGCGACTTGATCGTTGCGGCTACGGCCGGTGTGCAGCTTGCGGCCGACATCCCCCAGACGGCGAATCAGTTCGCTCTCGATGTGCATGTGGATGTCTTCGAGTTCCGTGCGGAACGGCAACTCGCCACGAGCGATCACGCCGCGAATCTCATCCAGTTCGCTCACGATCTGGTCCGCTTCGGCCGGCGTCAGCAATCCGACTTTCGCCAGCATCCGCGCGTGCGCTTGCGAGCCGGTGATGTCAGCGTCCGCCAACCGCTGATCGAAGCTGATCGACTCCGTGAACTCTTCCACGCGAGCGTCCGTCGTCTGCTGGAACCGCCCGCCCCATGCCTTCGCCACTGGTTGTCTCCTTGTCCGTTCTGTGTCGCGAGGGGGTCGGGAGTCTTTTTCATGCCGCTGTCGAGAGATACCCGGTTGATTGACTCGCGTTCTGCGGCATGAAAAAGACTCCCGCCCCCTTTCCGCGAACTTGCAACGGCAGACTATATCCGCGCGGCGCTGTGCCGTCACAACCGGACCGACTTGCCGTTCGGATGTCGTTCCTGGGATGGCATCACTTGGAAGAGGTTGCTGGACCGCGATAGGTTGTCGGCACTCTCACACCTGGGAACGAGGTCGTTCGTTCCGAATTGCCTCACCGCTTTTTCCCAAGGTGTCACCATGTCCGCTTTCCGTTCGTGGCCCGGTCGATTCGGGCGCTTTGCAAAGTCACTCCTCGTCGCGGCCTTCTGTGGATTCGCGGCGACTGCCAGCTTCGCCGAAGAACCCAAGGGTGCCGTACATACGCAGGTTCCGGTGCTCCGAGTTCCGTTGGGCAATGATTGGAAAATCGAAATCGTTCCCGGCCCGGCGATCGGCCCGTCTCCCGTGCCGAAGGCAGAATTGGCCGCGCGACAAGCGGCTCAGGCTCAGGCCAATCGAGCCTCCGCCGAGCCGACGACAAGCATCGTGACGGCCGGTTCCGAGTCTGCGTTACCCGCCGGAATCACGCCCGCCGCGTATGCTGAGGTCTACAACTCGATCCCGTTCCGCCGCAGTGAATACCTCGCGAATCGCAGTTACCGCCACGAGGCGACGATCGAAATTCTGCTCGGCCAAGTTCGCCCAAAGACGGTCACCAACGTCACTGTCTCATCGGTCCCATCGGCGACTTGTTGCTCGCCAAGAGCGGTGTCCTACGTCGGACTATTCAATCCATGGGGCGCGAAGAATTTCTATTACCACAACTCGTACTCGCGTCCGTCGAGCTATTGGTTGTGGTAACGCGCGACGTAGCCCGGACGCCTGCGTCCGGGCATCTCTAAGTCCGGACATAGGCGTCCGGACTACTCGTACTCCGGCAATTCTTGCGACTGGCGCAGCTCAGTGTTTTCGGTCATTCCGGTTATTCCGATTAGGAAAACTGGAGGGCCGACTCGCTTCCCGACGATTCGTGGATTGATTGACGAAGGACTCGGTGCGCGATGCACGCACGGTGTTCTTCAGACGGATCACTACGAAACCGCGCAGGCCGCGGTCTGACGGAGCGAGTTCATGTTGAGCTTCTGGAAGAAATGGACAACGGAGAAATCGGGATCACGGCATCGAACAGCGAGACGCGACAGGAGCGAAACGCCAACAGCCGCTCAAGTCGAACAGTTTGAGGCACGTTGTCTCCCCAGCATCTCGACGCTCGTGAGCCTGTCGCCCGGCTCGACCACCGATCGGACACTGACGGTCACGGCGACCGCCGCCGAAACGCTGACCATCGGTGTCAACGCGACCAAGCAAGTCACGATCAACGGCACCGTCGTCGGTGCGGCAGTGTCGGCGGCGAATGTCTCGACGCTGATCGTCAATGGCGGCACCGGCAACAATCGGATCGATCTCACCGCCGTGACCGCGGCCAACTTCTCACGACTCAGCAACATTCGAGTCGATGGCGGCGCGGGCAACGATCGCATCACCGGTAGTCCGTTGGCCGACAGTCTGACGGGCGGTAACGGCAATGACACCATTCTTGGACAAGCCGGCAACGACACGATTTTCGCGGGCAACGGCAACGACAGCGTCCTCGGCGGCGACGGTGCCGACTCCCTGGAGGGCGGCACGGGCAATGACAATCTGCAAGGCGGAAACCAGAACGATTCGCTCAATGGAGGGGCGGGCAACGATGTGCTTTCGGGAGACGCCGGGAGTGATTCTCTCACCGGCGGCATCGGCAACGATATTGCTGCGGGTGGCGCGGGAGACGACCAACTCACGGGAGACGACGGCAACGACAACCTCGTCGGTGGTGACGGCAACGACACCGCGACCGGTGGCTTGGGCAACGACGTGCTGTCGGGCGGTGCAGGCGATGACAATCTCATCGCAGGCGACGGCAACGACGTGCTCAGTGGCGACGCCGGTTCCGACATGCTGCAAGGGGATGATGGCGCTGATCGACTCAACGCGGGAACCGACTCAGCCAGCAACACGCTCATTGGCGGCGCGGGTGATGACTTCTTGAACTCCGGAGCTGGCTCGGATTCGCTCGACTCTGGAGACGGCAGCGACACCGTGTTTGGCGGAGCCGGCGCGGACACCATCTCGACAGGCGCGGGCACCGATCAAATCGACGCCGGGGCTGGTAACGATTCCGTCGATGCCGGCGGCGGCAATGACTCGGTCGATCTTGGACTCGGTGATGACACCGGAATGGGTGGCGACGGAAACGACACACTCGCGGGCCAAGCAGGTAACGACAGCCTGGATGGCGGGACCGGCAACGACATTCTCAACGGCGACGGCGATTTGTTTGGTGTTGATACGCTCTTCTCCGACGACGGCGATGACACGCTGATTGGCGGAGCCGGCAATGACACATTGACCGGCAACGAGGGAAACAATGCCCTCACAGGCGGAGCGGGGAACGATAGCCTTCAAGGTGGGTCGGAAGCCGACACGCTGCTGGGCGAGGATGGCAACGACTCGCTCTTCGGCGGCGCTGGCGACGACCACCTCGAATCCGGTTTAGGACGCGACAGCGTCGTCGGCGGCGATGGCAGCGATGACATTCTCAGCGATACGTTCGACTTCGTCGCTGACGACGGCGGCAACGATCCGGTTCAACAATCGCTGATTTCGACCGCATCGAGCACCACCGGGAATTCGCCGGACGTCAGGGGTCCAAGAGGACTGCGTGGCATGACGCTGGACGAACTGAATGCACTGCTGCAGTCGCTCGGTGGCTGATACGGTTTCCCAATGAGAACTGCGTGTCGACGGCAAACAGTCGCCCGGCTTTTTAGAAATGCCGGGCTTATTCACGAAAACCGGCTTGCGGAAAATCGTGACACTCGGACCATCGACCTGAGCTGCTGAGTTTGGCATAGTGGTGTCGCCTTCGCCGTTGGGAACGCTCCCCAGGAACCGACACCGTGCGACATGATCCGCCCGAGCATTGGAAAGCGATCACCGGTCCGTCAGGTTGGTTCCACATCTGGTGTCCGCCGTCGTGGCAGGTGCAGGTGTTCGAGGGCGTGACGCACATCATGCTGCCGGAGCAAGCCGGCATCGTGTCGCTCCGCTGCATCTGGGGCGATCCCCCCGCGCTGGATGATTCGATCGAGTTCGACCGGCTTTTCCCGCGCCGCCGCAAGATGCGCCGCATTCATCCGCTGAGATTGGCGCAACCTTCGGCCGGATGGGACGGCGAAGCAGTGCTCGATCCGCCGCTGAAATGGTGGCGGCGTTGGTTCACACGCTCGAAGTGGCATCGCTGGAAGGCCTGGTCCATCGAATGGCCGAGCATGATGCTGCTCGTCACATTCGTCGAACGTGGCGACCGGCCTCATGATCCCGAAACCGCCACACTCGTCCGCATGGTGCTCAACACAATGGAGGCTCCCGACATGATCGCCGACCCGCCACAACTGTTCGCCGCCCGTGCTCTCAAGTTGGCTCGCGATAAATTCCCGCTGCTCGAATGCGAGCAGACCGGCGAGTTCCAACTGCGGCTCGGCAAGTCGAACGTGAACCTGTTCAATTTTTATCGGTCCTACGTGCAGTCGCCCGACCGCTTCGAGAACATCCTGCTGCCGGCGCTGACCACCGTCGTCCAAGTCCAGGAATGGGGCGAGGATCAAACCACGCCGTCGCTTGATTCCGTGCGCGACCGCATCATGCCGATGCTCTACCCAGAAAAAGTTTGGAAGCAAAACTTCCCAAACTTCGTCGGCGAGCCGTGGGTCGCAAACCTGATGATCCTGTACGTCGTCGATGAAGCCCAAGCCTACTGGTACATCCGCAACGAACTGCTGGAGAAATGGAACCTCACCGCCGAGCAACTTCACGAACTGGCGCTGAGCAACCTCGACCGTTACTTTGACGAGCACCCGTCCGAGATGATGCTCACCGGCCAAGAAGACGGCCCGAAATTGCTGATGCCGCACAAACCGGACGCCTACAACACGTCCCGATTGCTCAGCCAGTCCTTCCACGAAAAAGTCCGCGACGTGCTCGGCAACGAGTTCGCCGTCGGCCTCCCCAACCGCGACTTCTTCGTCGCACTCAGTACCGACGCCCCCGACATGCTCAAACACATCCGCGACCGCGTCCGCGAAGATTTCTCGCAGATGGACCACCCGCTGACCGACAAGCTACTGCTCGTCAGCCAAGACGGCGTGAGTGAGTTGCCATAATTAGGCGAATTGAAGGAGAGAGCTATGCGTGAGAGGAAAAGACAAGAGGTCCAAAAGACACTGGACACGATCGAAACACGTCTTACCAATGCAGAACGATATCTTGCGCAAGACGTCAATATCGAAGGGAAATCGTTTTTGCATTTTGACGATTGGCAGGGAAAGAGCGGTCATCCGTTGTGGATGCGGAACGTCATGATTCCCGCCTGGATGAGACAGCGTGCAAGAAAAGAAAGAGCCTTGGAAACAATTGCCAACAAAGCCAAAGATAAGAAACTTACGAGGCTTAAGCGGAACGGGGCGACGTGAGTTTCAGAAGCTAATCAGATTCTTCACGTAACATCCCCCGATTGCAGACCAGCTTCGATTCGCTGGAGTCGTAGGCTCGCACCAGGAATCGGTATCGTCCGCCGACCATTGAAGACTCATGGCTGATTGTGATCGCCGTCGTTGTCCACCAGATGTTTGAGATGCGAAATGTATCGCTCTTGAGCGCCGATGATCGCTTGCAATTCGGCGATTTCGGCTTCCAAGAGTTCGTTTCGCGCTCGGAGCAATTCTTGATAGCGATTCCGTAGGCGGTACGCGATCAGAGCCGGGCGGTTCAAGTGCAGCAGCACGATGTGAAATCGCCCCGTCTCGGTCAGTGGGATCAATTCGCCCGATGTCATGTCGAACCGCACATGCACCGCGAGATCGTCACGCCGCGGATGCAGAAGAACGTGCCCGTTCCTTTGGTCGGACTCGGTCGGGTGAAAGTCTGCCTTGAAGAGATTGCAGCGAAAGCACGCGTAGACCAAGTTCTCATCGCTCTCGTCGCCACCCAAGGCGACCGGCACAAAATGATCGACGGTCAACTCGCCGCCCACTGTTTCGTCGCTCACGCCGCAGTAGCCGCAACACGCGTCGTATCGCTGGCGCACCTCGTCATGTTTCGGATGGGCCACCGACTAGCCCTCCGCACCCAGGAGTTGACGTGTCGATTGACTAAGCCGGTTTTCGAGAGCCGCGATTTGCGTGTCCAATTGCCGGCGGCGTTGTTCTAACTGTGAGCGTTCGATTTCAAGAGTCTGCAACTCCGCCTTCGCGAGTTGCGTGGTTCGCAGCGGTTGCAGTTGCTCGTCGCTGTCGAAATCTTGGCGAGTTGCGTCGTAAAAAGACTTTTCCTCCGGAGTCAGCGACTCACCGCGGGCGACACGCAGATGCAACGGCCACCACGACTGAAATATGGATTCGGTCATTCTCGAATCTCCCACCACGACCAAACGCGAACTTCACTAAGTCCGCAAGTTCAACTCGTCTGGCGTCGAGGATAACACCAGGCGCGGGAACTGGCGACTTGATTATGCCGAGTCGATCCGACTCGGTTCAAACCAGCGTCGATTCGCAGACGCCGTCCATCAGCCAGTGATCGACGTCGGAGAGCAGCTTCGACGTCGGCGATTCGCTGGAGTCATACGCTCGCAGCACGGCTTGAATGCCGAACGAACGCAGCAGGCGGCCGATGCTCGTGACGTCAGCCATCGAAACGTGACTGTCTCGCACACCCGCGCTCAAGAAGACTCGCTTGCCACGCAGTTCGTCGTAGTTCGCGAGCGCCGAGTCGAGCTTCGTATCTCGCAAGCCAAACGCCAGCGCACCGGCGAACCATTCGGGACGGCGCAGCAGCATTCGCAACGCGACTGAGGCTTGATCGCCGAAGCCGGCGAGGTAGATGCGTTCGCTGTGGACGTGGAATTCGCGCCGCATCTGGCGAGCGACATCCTTCAGTGTTTCCAGCAAACCATCCAGCGGATCGAGACTTCCTGTCGGGGACATCGGGCCGCTCGCGAAACGGTTCGTTGGCGTTAGCCCTTCGATCGCGAGGCCCAAATAGCTCTGCGGACTAATGCGCGGCATCAGGTCGAGCAACTCGCGAGCGGTCCACTCGGCGTCGTGCAGCCAAACGATCAGCGGGTAGGCGTAGTTCGGTTCGTAGTGCGGAGGCAGATGCACCGGCGATTCATCCGGCAGTGAGAAGTGCCCCCACGGCGAGTCGGCTCCGGCAACCGCGATTTCCAGTGACATCTCGGCTTCGGCAGCGACTGGCTCGGTGGGCGCTGCGTGATTGGCAGGAACCAGTGTGTCCCACGGCTTGCGTTGGTGCAGGTCCATCGACGGCGAGTCGTGCGGCGCGAACCAGCGGCCATTCCACGGATCGTCAGCATGTGTGGTCATTCGCTGGTCCCTCCTGCGATGTTCAACAAACTCGGCGATGACTCGGCACCGCGTGAAGTGAAGAACGGCACGTCTTCCGAGAGAGCAATCTCGGTCAACGGAAACAGCTTGCCCGGACACGCCGTCGCTTTGACGTCACGATGCCCGACCACTTGGCTGCTCTTGAGGCCGTATTCACGCTTCAACACACCGACCAATCGCTTGATCGACGCCAATTGAGCGGCCGACGGCCGATGATCTTGAAAGTTGCCGACCAGACAGATGCCGATGCCGTGCTGGTTGTATTCGTCGTTGCCGGCGTGAGCCCCTTGCATCTGCTTTTTCCAGCGAAAGGTCGGCTCGATCTCGCCGTCACCCATGCCGGTGCCGTTGCCAATCAAAAAGTGATAGCCGATCCCTTTCCAGTTGTTGCCATTCTTGTCCTTGCGATTGAGATGCTCGGCGTGAATCGTCGCGACGCTGCCCCCTTCGGAGGCCGTGTGGTGGATAACGATGTGCTTCCAGTCGCGGGCGGCCACACTCGGTTTCCAAGGATTGCCGAACGGAATCTGCGGCATCGCGACGATGGGCGGAGTGATCGCGGCCGGTTCGGGCACCGCGAAACGCTGGCTGCCGTACCGCAGCGACTCCGGGGAATGCACCACCGGGCGCTGGCAGCCACCGACGCTGAACCAGGAGATGGCGATGAAGCAGAGCATCCACGTACCAAGCTTACGCACGCCGTCCTCCATGAACAGCAGGGCCAAGAAGTCGAATTCAGACCGCAGCCTCAGGAGCAGAGCGAGACAGAAAACCTGTACGCAATGACCGTCAACCGGAAAGCGGGGCGGACTGTAGTTCGATCGAAAAAACCGGTCAACGTGAAGGTTTCGCGCGTGACGCCAATGCCGGATGCGCGAGTCACAACACCGCTCAAAACGTGTTAAACCGGAGCGGTCATAGCGATTTCACGGCACATCAAACGGCCGCAAATCGCAGTGTGTATTGCCCAACTTTCCTAACCGCTGCGACCGACGCGAATTCGACGTTTTTCCGACGACTTTGATTGCCGAAGCACAGTTCATCAGTTCGCATTGTCGCACGCTTTATTCCTCTGGCCCCATTCCTCTGCCAAGGTCTGCTCGGCAGACGAATGGGGCCAGAGGAATGCCGGCCAACGAGTCATTCCTTCGATTTCGAGTCGCCAGTGCTCGACGATTTCGGAGCACTGCTGTCTGACTTCGGGCTGGAATCCGGTTTCGACGACGCCGCTTCGGATGCGGACTTGTCGGCCTTCGCGGCGTCCTTGTAGGACTTGCTGCGATAGTCGGTCAGATAGAAGCCGGAGCCTTTGAAGATCAACCCTGCACCCGCCCCAATCAGCCGGCGAGCTTTCTTCTTCTTGCAGACCGGACACTTCTTCTCCGGTTCCGCTTTGATCGATTGAAACAACTCCCACTTGTGATTGCAGGCACCGCATTCGTAGTCGTAGGTTGGCATGATGGCAGGTGAGTCTCGCAGAGAAACGGAGTTCGGCCGGCGCAAAATACGCGGGGACTCCCCGATTGTGTAGCCTGAGCCGACCGTTATCGCCCACGATGCTTATTGAGCGTCCGTTCGTAGAGGTCCAACATGCGCGGCAGCATTTTGTCGAGACTGTAGTTTTCTTGGATCATGTGCATCCCGGCGTCACCGAGATGTCTGTAGGCCGGAGGATCGTCGAGGACTTGCAGGGCGAGTTCGGTCAGGCGATCGACATCGAAGAAGCCGCCCAACAAACCGTTCTCGCCGTGACGGATCATTTCGCGCACCGGAGCGGTGTCGGAAGCCAGTACCGTCGCGCCGCAGGCCAGCGAATTCATCAGCGACCAGCTCAGCACGAAGGGGACCGTCAAATAGATATGCAGGTCGCCCATGCTGATGATGTCGGCAAGCTGATTCGGTTCGACTCGGCCAGTGAAGATGAAGCGGCTGAGGTCGTAGTTGTCTTGCTTCAAAATGTGATCACGATAGCTCTCGGCGTCGGTGATGCGCTGCATGTCGCCGCCGTAACAGACTCGATCGGAGCCGACGCAGAGGAAGACGACATCCTTGCGAGCGTCGCAGATCCGCTTGGCGACCTTCATGAAGATGTCGAACCCGCGCATCGACTCAAAGCCGCGCGAGACGTAAGTGACGATCTTCGTGCCGGGTGGAATCACTCGGTCCCCGATCTGACGTGGAACTTGACGCCGATGCCACACAGTCGTGTCGATGCCGTCGAAGATCGCGTCGATCTTGGGCTGGTACTCCACGGGAAAGAGGCTCTTCTGCCACTGCGTCGGCGAGTACCCCGCCGCGCACGTTTGCAGGTCGAGCAGGATCATCGCGTTTCGCGTGCGTGAGCGGAGCAGGTCCAGCTCTTTGACCGGAATCTCCGGGCGGAAGTCGAGGTCCGAGTTGCGGCCGTGGTAGTAGTACTCAAAGTAATTGATGATCGGGCAGTCGTAGAGGTCGGCGAGAAACGTCGTCGAGCCGAACCCGCTGTGACCGACGACGAGGTCCGGCTTCACTTCGGGATGCGCCTTCATCGTTTCGTAGACGCCGTGTGTGTGCCACACGCAGTTCTCGAACGTGCGGCTGCAATAGTGGACCGTCTTGGTCGCTCCGCCGGTCAGCTTGTACTGAAACCGCTGAATGCCATCGAACACGCCCGACGGTAACTCACACACGAACGAGCAGCGGAAGCCGTGCTTCTTGATGAGAAAACTGGCGATGTGACCGAACTGAGCCGGGAAATTTTTGTGGACGAACAAGACGTGCATGAAAGGTGTCCTTCTGAGAATCGTTCGGATTTTCATTCCTCTGGCCCCATTCCTCTGCCATTGCCGCCTTTTGCCGGAAGCGATTTGGCAGAGGAATGGGGCCAGAGGAATGAAGGCAGGTTGGGCAAGACGGGGTTTATGGAATGCGAAACCGCCTCGTCGAGGGGAATTCGGCGAGGCGGTGGATGAGCAAGTGCGTGAGTTACGCGGCCGCCTTCTTGGCGAGGAACCGCGTTGTGGCTGGCATGTCGTCGGCGTGTTTGCGAAGCGCGTCGAACTTCAAGACGGAGAGCCCTTCGCCTTCGAGGTGTTTCGAGTTGCTGTAGATCGGATCGCGCCAGTTCGGGACATGTCCGCCGACCACGGCATCGACCATTTCTTGGACGCCGTCGACCAAGTCGATCGAGGCTCGGAAGCCGAGCGTGCGGCGAATCTTGGCGAAGTTGACGCGGTAGTTGCGCATGTCATCGTTGTTGCGAACTTCTTCGACTTGGATTCCCGGACAGGATTGGGCGACGATTTGGCCGAGCTGCGTCAGCGTGTAGTTCTGGCTTTCGTCGCCGACGTTAAAGATCTGTCCGCCGACTTTCGCGAGCGGAGCTTCCAGTGTCAGCACGCAGGCGCGAGCGATGTCGCGGGTGTGAACGAACGGCCGCCATTGTTCGCCGTTGTAGACGCGGATCTTCTTGTCCGTCACGGCTTGAGCGCTGAAGAGATTCGCCACGAGATCGAATCGTGGACGATGCGACCAGCCGTAGGCCGTCGCGAATCGCAAGATCGTCGGTTGGAAGTCGGCGTCCGCCGCATCGAGCAGCGCCCGTTCGGCGTCGATCTTGGTCGTGGCATACAGCGAGACCGGATTAAGCGGCGAGTCTTCGGACATGATCTCTTCGGAGTCACCGTAGACGCTGCATGTCGAGGCGAACACGAATTTCGACACACCGTTGGCCTTCGCCAGTTGAGCCATCATTTTCGCGGCCGCGTAGTTCACGGTGATGGTCGTCTCGCGATCGAGAGCACAGGCCGGATCGCCGACGATGGCTGCCAGGTGACAGACCGCGTCCATCCCTCGCAGGGCGCGGGCGGCGTCTTCGATATTGCGGAAGTCCCCCTTCATCACTTCCAGTCGCGGATGTTCGAGCACATCTGCCAGCGACTGCGTCCCAAACAATTCGAGGTCGAGCACGCGGACGCGATAACCGGCATCGAGCAGTTGCCGAGTCAGGATCGAACCGATGTAGCCCGCTCCGCCGACGACGAGCACGTCTTCGACTTTGGTGTTCGCCGCTTCGCCTCGCAGAACGACTCGGAAGACTTCTCCGACTTTCATCCGCGAGTACCGCACGAACGCAACGACGGCACAGAGCAGCGTCCAAGCGGGGAGGCCGACTTCCAGTGTCAGTTGCGGCTTTTTGAACGCGAATGCCCCTAAGGCCAAGTGCGCAATCAGTCCGATGCAGCATGCCAACGCGATGGCCGTCAAGCGCTGCTGAACTCGCGAGAACGGGACTGGCAGGTAGACGCGCGTCAGAGCGAACAGCACGACGGTCGAGAGTCCAAACCAGCCCGCGTTCATCAAGTACGTCGCGTTGACTCGGTCAAACAGCGTTCCGACAGGATTGTCCCAACTCAGTCCACCCATGACGGCCAGTCGCACGACAGCGGCCATCACCAGCACCGCATTCGCGACGATAAAATCGACGAACACGCGGACCGCGAGTTTGTCCGACGTCAGCGATCCGAAGAGTTGAGTCCACGCTTGATCGAACAGCTTGCGAGTTCCCGGCATCGTGACAGGCGGAAAGACCTCGCGCGGCATTTCGCCGCTCGTCAGGCCCGGCTGCATGAGGCATCCCTGCGACATCGTTGGCTCCTTCCCTGATGGCGTCTGCGTTCTGGCTGGGCGAGACAGCGGGACCGTCGATTGAGCAACGGATCGCGAACGCTTCCCTGCGAGCGAGACTTCGCCCATCAGAATCTTCGGACGCTGACCATCGAGAAGATGAGCAAACTTTGACGGTCAGGCGGAGGATCGCGATTCCGCGAACTGTGCCAGCGCGGCACGAGAGCGGCAGAGATTGCCGGAGCGTAGGTTGGGACTCTGTCCCGACTGTTTCGATGGGGCCAAATCCGTGTTTGATTGGAGAACGAACTTGGTCAACTCGCCAGAACCGGTCGGGACGGAGTCCCAACCTACGCCGCGCGTGCGAGTGGCATCAGCGACCGCTGCGTCGCGTGTGACATGACTTTCGCGACGGCGTGAGCGGTGTCGAGCATGTCAGGTTCGCTGAGAGTCGGATGGACGACGAACATCAAGCTCGTGTCGCTCAACTGCCGAGCATTCGGCAGTCGTTGAGCCGGCTTGAGGCCGACGGCATCGAACGCGGCTTCCTGATAAATCTCACAGCAGATCCCGCTGCCGCAGGGGATGCCTTCCTTCTGCAACGCCTTCACGATCAAGTCGCGAGTCCATCCAGATTGAAGAAGCTCCGGCCGCACGCAGGCGTAGTGCTTGTAATAGCTGTGAAAGCAATCGATGTCGGGAGTCTCGGTGCGGATGCCGGGGATGCGTGACAACGATTCGTCCAGCGTGGCGGCGTTGCGGCGGCGAGCGTCCACCCAATTCGGCAACTCGCGCAGAGCACAGCGGCCGATCGCGGCCTGCATCTCGGTCATCCGCCAGTTGGTGCCCAGCGACTCGTGAGTCCATTTGAAGATTGTCGGATGCTCGCGGTTGTAGACGGCATCCCAATCTTTGCCGTGGTCTTTGTAGCTCCACGCGCGGCCCCACAGGTCTTTGCGATTCGTGACGAGCATTCCGCCCTCGCCACCCGTCGTGATGATCTTGTCCTGACAGAAGGAAAAGGCTCCGAAATGTCCGAATGAGCCGACCGGCTGGTCTTTGTAGGTCGCGCCATGAGCCTGAGCACAGTCCTCGATGACGGCCAACCGACGGTCGTGAGCCAAGTCCATGATCGGGTCCATGTCACACGGCCAACCGGCGATGTGGACGGGAATGATCGCCTTCGTGTTGGGAGTCAACGCGGCCTCGATTGTTTCGGCGGTCAGGTTGCCGCTGATCGGATCGACGTCCGCAAAGACGGGTCGAGCGCCTCGCGCCCAGACCGCGCTCGCCGTCGCAATAAACGTGCGCGGCGGGACGATCACGTCGTCTCCCGGCCCGATGCCGAGTGCGTGCAACGCCAATTCAATCGCCAAGGTGCCGTTCGCCAGCGAGATCGCATGTTCGCAGTCGACGGCCCGGGCGAATTCTTTTTCAAACAGCCGGCATTCCTGTCCAGTCCAGTAATTCACTTTGCCGGACTTCAGCACCGCCTGCACGGCATCGCATTGAGCTTCATCAAACACGGGCCACGGTGCGAATGGCTTTTGGCGAACCGGCAACCCGCCATCCGTGGCGAGTAAATCAAGAGACATTTCGGAATCCTTTCCGCAAAGTAGACCGGTCACTCCGTGACCGGAACGCTCGAGTCACGGAGTGACTCGGCTACGTATTCATCGCCCACCGCAGCATCGTCGCGCCCCACGAATAACCGACGCCAAACCCGACCAGCATGACACGGTCGCCAATTTTCAGGCGTCCAGCTTTGTGGGCTTCTTTCAGGGCGATGGGGATCGTGGACGAGACCGTGTTGCCGCAGTGGCTCATGGAGACATAGAAGCGTTCCGGCGGGATTTCGATTTTGTCCCGCAGGTGCCGCAGCATGTATTCGTTGGCTTGGTGGAAGAGAAACAGATCGACGTCGTCGAAGGTGATGCCGGCGCGACTGCAAATGCCAGCGACCAAATCGGGCACGGCGTCGAGCGTGAAGAGGAAAATTTCCGGCCCGTTCATGTAGAGCGTCGGAGGGACCAGGACATGTTCATCGGCGTCCTCGACTCCGCCGCCGCTGGCGAACCCGGCGACCGGCTTGCGCATCCCCCCCGTCTGGACGATGAGGTTCTTGGCTCCGCGTCCGTCCGTGCCGTACACAAAAGGACCGATCGCGGGGGCTTGTTCGCTGTGCGAATCCTGAGCGGTGATCAGCGTCGCGGCGGAGGCGTCGCCGAACAGCGTGCGAACTGACATGTCCGTCGGCGTGATGAATTTGGTGTAGGTCTCTGCGGTGACGACCAGCACGTTTTTGACCTGGCCGGTCTCGATCAAGCCCTTGGCCATGCCGAGGCCGTAGATGAACCCCGAACAGCCGAGGTTAAAGTCCAGCGCCCCGCAACTGGTCCGCAGGCCGAGCCGGTGCTGCAGCAGGCAGGCGGTTGTCGGCAGAAAGTAATCGGGGGACTGCGTGCAGAGCATCAAGTAGTCGATGTCTTCGGGCTGGCACGCTCCCGACTCAAACAGCTTCGTGACCGCTTTGACGGCGAGATCGGACGACAACTCTTCTTCTTCGGAGATGCGTCGCTCCTCGATGCCGGTTTTGCTTTGAATTTTCTGAGGCGACCAGTTGGGCGCGATCTCGCATAACTGCGGGTTGTTGAGAACCTGCGGCGGCAAGTAGTACTCGATCGCTTTAAGAATCGCCTGCATGAATCATTTCTCGAGGGCTTTATCAGGGGCGGCAGGATAGCCAACTCCCCGCTCATGCCGCCATCTTCGTGGGAGTTAGCTCGGCAGCGACTTCGTCCATCAGGTCTTCCACGGTGTGACAACGCAGGATCGTGCCCGGAGAAATCCGCACTCCGAAGTCCTCATCAAGCATCGCGATCAGGCCGATGAAGGTCATCGAACTCCAACCGGCGATGTCCTGCAACACCGTCTCTTTGTGGATCGAGCCCGCAGTGACGTCAAACAGTTCATGCAACGCGGCGAGGAATTGCGGAGCATTCATACGATCTCTCCTGCGCTAACCGAAAGTCTCCAAAGGGCGCGGCTTGTAGCAGAGGCCGCACAAACCCGGCAACACGAGTTCGCACGTTCGTCCGGCCGAATGCCGTGAGCCGACAGCCGATAGCCGTTATCCTTTTTCGTGAATCGTTAAGTGAGCCGCAAGGCGCTAGCCGCGGGTTGTTTTCCTCGACCCGCGGCTAGCGCCTTGCGGCTCACGAAAGACGGAGCGCGGGAAAAAAGATAACGGCCGTCGGCTTTCGGCCGGCACAACCATTTGGAGACCATCACCATGTTGATCGGGTTTGTCAGTGACGAGCGCTACGTTGCGGTTTCGGACGTCCTGTTGGAGTTCGTCAACGAGCAAGGCCAATCGTGGGAGACACGTTCTCGCGCCAGCGGCTCCGTGCATCTCGACCTGCCGCGCGGCGAGTACGCCGTCACGCTGCAACGGCCCGGCTTCGGCGGCAAGCGAGTCCGGCTCACGTTGCCAACCACGCAGCCGCATCACTTCCGGCTGCTGTCGGACGGGCTGCTCGGCTATGCGTGGCCGAAGTGTGTGCGGTCGGGCGAAGAGGCCGAGTTTCGAGTCCACTCGGTCGAGTGCTTTCACTTGGAGTTGTGGCGGTACGGCTGGACGAAAGAGCGAGTCTGCGGACTCGGCTGGCACGACGAGCACGGGCCGCGAGCGATGATGCAGATCACTCCCGATGGCGATTACACACAGACCGGCGTTGAATGGAATAAGTTCGGCTATACCAGCCCGGCTCAGAAACAGATGGTTCAGGCTCCGCAGCGGTCGGGTTTGTACTACTTCCACGCGAGTACCGCGTCCGGCCGAGCCTTCGCGTTTCCGTGGGTCGTCGCGCCCGCCAAGCCGACTGCGCCGGTGGCGGTGCTCGCGTCGAACATCACTTGGAACTGCTACAACAATTTCGGTGGACGCAGCAACTACATCCACGCGAACGCGCTGCCCGACGTGCCGGTCGTCAACTCGCGGCAAGAGATCGCTCGGTACATCGACCCGAAGTTTCAGACCTGGGGTTGGAACGACTACGCCCCACTCTCGTTCGAGCGGCCGGAACCGATCAACGACATCGCGCTCTCCGAACAGATCACCGACCCGATCGAGGGCCGCGCCGCGTGCCACATTGCTCCGGCCGAATGGCGACTGCTCGGCTGGCTGGAGCGGGAGGGCTTCGCCTACGACTTCTATTCCGAGACGCAACTACACGGCGGGGTGCTTGACCTGTCGAAGTACAAAGTGCTCATCATCAGCACGCATCCGGAGTATTGGACGCGGACGATGTACGACCGCGTGAAACACTGGGTG
Organism: Planctomyces sp. SH-PL62; assembly: GCA_945893045.1. Taxonomy (GTDB): domain Bacteria; phylum Planctomycetota; class Planctomycetia; order Planctomycetales; family Planctomycetaceae; genus SXKJ01. Next base: position 6,470 of record CAMDEA010000049.1, on the reverse strand, counting down.
TTCCACGAGGGGGGCCGGCTGATGTATCTCGGCGGCAACGGCGTGAACTGCGAAGTCACGCTGCACGACAACGACACGATGACCGTCCACAACGGCACGATGACCAGCCTCTGGCCCGAAGGGATCGGAGCCGAAAGCCGGCTCGCCAAGCGGCACGAGTCGGAAGCGAACTTGCTGGGAGTCGTCTTCACGCCCAGCGGCATCATGACCGGAGCGCCTTACCGAGTCACCGACGACACGCACTGGTGCTTCGAGGGGACCGGCCTGAAGAACGGCGACACGTTCGGCGAGAAGAGCCTGCACCGCCGCTGCCCCGGCGGAGCCTCCGGCCACGAGACCGACAAGATCTCGGCCAGTTCTCCCAAAGGAACGCGAATGCTCGCGAAGGGTCTCAACCCCGACGACGGCGGCGCGGAGATGTCGATCTTCGACACCGAGTCGGGAGGTGGGACGTTCTCCGCCGGCTCCATCTGTTGGCCCAGCAGCATTCCGATCGACGACCACGTCTCACGGATCACAGCCAACGTGTTGCGGAAGTTTTCGCGCTCGTAGTGCCCCGTTCATTGGGGCGAGCGACTTCCCACATCTCTCGACCCGATGAATTGGGTCACAACGAGCGCTCTGCCTTATTTCTTGTCGTCTGGCCCAAGCCCGCGTCGCAGGCGGAACGGTTCGCTCTTCACCGACTCGACGATCAGCGTCGAGAACCGATACCCGTTCTGCCCCAGAGCGGTCGTGATCCGATCAACGGAGGGCCGGTCGTAGTATTCAAGACCTCGACCAAGAGCGTACGTCAGCAGCTTTTCGGTGATGCACCGCGCGAACAGAGCCTGTCGCGTCTTCAGAATCTCTTTGAGTTCACCCGGCCCGGAAAACTTCTCACCGGTCGGCAGTTCTCCCGCCGGGTCGATCGGAAACTCGCCATCCTTCTCGCGGTAGCGGCCGATGGCGTCGAAGTTCTCGAAGGCGAATCCCAGCGGGTCCATGCGAGCGTGACAGTTCGCGCAACTGGGATTCGCACGATGCTGTTCCATACGTTGCCGCAATGAGCCGGTCAGCTTCTCGCCTTGCTCCAGTTCCGGCACGTTCGGCGGTGGTGGTGGCGGCGGTGTGCCGAGCAATTGTTCCAGCACCCAGCGTCCTCGTTTGACCGGCGAGGTGCGGGTTGGATTGGAGGTAACTGTCAGCAGACTCGCTTGAGTGAGCAAACCGCCTCGGCCGGTGGAGCCGACGTTGACTCGGACAAACTGCGGACCGCGAATCGGCTGGCCTTTGTCCCGATCCGGTTTCTGGCCGACTCGATTGCCGTTCGTGTCGGCGATGCCGTAATGCCGAGCGAGCGGTTCGTTCACGAATGTGAAATCGGCCGCGAGCAACTCCAACAAACTGCGATCCTCGGTCAGCAGCGTTTCGAGAAACATCCGCGTCTCGGCGAGCATCGCGCGGCGGAGATTCTCATTGAAATCCGGGAAGAGTTTTCCATCCGGAGCGATCAACTCCAACCGCTTGAGTTGCAGCCACTGCATCGCGAACTGATCGACCAGCGCGGGAACGGCACGCTGGTCTTTCAACATGCGGAGAACTTGCGGTTCGAGGTTTTTCGAAAGCTCGCCGCGCCGCGCGAGGTCGAACAATTCGTCATCCGGCATTGTGTTCCACAGGAAGTACGACAGGCGCGAGGCAAGATGAAACTCGTCGATCGGCCGAGCTTCCGGGCGATCGGGGCGGTCATCGAGTTCGACTCGAAACAAAAACTTCGGCGAACAGAGGACCGCCTGCACGGCCCATTGCATTCCGGCTTCCCACCTCTCGCCACTGGCAACGAGTTGATCGACCACCTTCGCCATCACCTCGACTTCTTGAGGTGTTGCGGGGCGTCGGTAGCCGCGCGACAACAACCGCGTCAGGACTTCGCGAGTTTGCTCGGCTTGCGGTTTATCAGCCGAGCACTTCAGCAACATCAACTGCGATGCCGGCCGCGTTTCCAGCGGTCCTTCGCTCCAGATGTGCTCGATGAAAAGCTGCGGAGTTTCCTCTCCTTCGGGCGGCTTCACGATCGCCAGACCGGCTCGCTGAATATCCCCGCGGCGGTTGATCGGGAATTCAATCTGCTGCACGCTCTTCGCGTCGCGAGCGGTGATCTCGAAGATCTTCAAAATCTTCAGCGGCTTCATTGTCTTCAGAGCCGCCCCCATGAGCTGATCGATTTCTTCGTCGCTGGACGTTTCGGCGAGCTTGCCGCCGGAAATGAACAGCGCGACCTTCACCGGCGACGAGCCTTTCGTCTCGGCATACATGTTCGCTCGCAGAATCAAATCGGCATCGGCGGAGAATTTGAGATAGTCACCCGGCGCGGCGAATGGCCCTGAATGAACCGGCTCGGCGTCGGCTGGGTTCATGGTGCGGAATCGTCCCTGCGATGTCTGAGCGTTGTTGGGCTGCAAGAACCGGCCGGAGAGATAACGCCGCGCCGGAGCCGGCGGATTGGCGATGATGACTCGCTGCGAGACGGTCTCGGCCGCCGCAAGGTATTGCTCCATTAGAATGGGCGAGAGCGTCAGCACATCACCGATGTTGTCGAAGCCGTGGCCTATGTCGTCGGATGGAAAATCGGCGGCGGGGTTGAAGTCCGCGCCGACGAGATCGCGCAGCGTGTTGGCGTACTCGACGCGATTCAGCCGCCGCATGGTGACTCGGCCGGGATCCGGCTTCGCGTGCTTGTCGTGATGCTCGAAGACGGCTCGCGCGAGCGACGTGAAGGCTTCGATTTCTTTCGCCGTGGGCTGCGGCTTGTCGTCCGGCGGCATCTCACTGGACTCAACCATCTTCAGCACCGACTCCCACGTCTTGCGTTTCTTGACGACCGAGGCGTTGTCGGTGAAATCGGCCAACGAAAGCTCGGCCTTCGGCTTATCACCGCTGTGGCATTCCAGGCAGTGCTTCTTCAAAAACGCGGTGCCCGCCTGGCTGAAGTTCGGGGCAGCGTCTTGCGACTGGCTTTGAGTTGGAACAAGCAGCACGAGTCCGCAAAGCAGCGGCGGCAAAAATCGGTTCATGGGCATTCTTGTTGAGATCGAGGCAGGGTGTTCGGTGGGCAAATTGCGGTGGGGTGCGTATCGTCGTGATCCAGGCTGGCCGATTTCAAGTGGCGACAAGAAAACGGTATCACGGCCGTCGGCAATCGGCTCACGGCTGTCGGCCGAAAGCCGTCTGCCGAATGCCGATGGCCGTAGTACCATTTTTGATTTCAACGCGAGAAAGTCATGCCGCAATACCGCATCTGGGATTTGCATTGCCATCTGCTGGGAGTCGCCGGTCGCACTCCGGAAGAAAAGATGGCCAACCTCCTGGAGATCGCCGATCGGCACGGCATCGAGCGGCTGTGTTTGTTCTTCAGCAGCACTTGGTCGAAGACACCGACGCCGGAAGAACTCAAGACCGACAACGATGTCGTCATGCAGGCCATGTCGCACTGGGCCAATCGAACACACGGCTTCTGCTACGTCAGTGGCGAGCACGTCGATTTTAGCCTCGCCGAGATGGACCGCTGCATCAAGCACGGCCCGATGGTCGGCATCAAGCTGTGGGTCGCGAAGCGAGCTTCCGAACGCGACCTCGACGCAATCATCCGTAAGGCCAGCGAACTCCAGGCGGTCATCTTTCAGCATACCTGGTTCAAGCAGGACGGCACGCAATACCCCGGCGAATCGACGCCGCTCGACCTCGTCGAGTTGGCGAAACGGCATCCGCAGACGCATTTCATCTGCGGCCACGCCGGCGGTCAGTGGGAAATGGGCATCCGCGCGATTCGCGCGTTGAAGAACGTGTCGATCGAATTGGCCGGCTCCGATCCGACCGCCGGTTTCACCGAGATGGCCGTACGCGAACTCGGCCCGGAGCGGATCATCTACGGCAGCGACAGCGCGGGACGCAGCTTTGCCTCGCAACTAGCGAAGGTGTTCGGTGCCGACATTTCTGAAGACGCGAAGCGGCTGATCTTTTCCGAGAACTTGCGGCGGCTGATCGAGGCGGCCTTGAGGGCCAAAAAGAAGTAGTTCGGACGCCTACGTCCGAACAGAAAAGTGACCGGACGTGGGCGTCCGGTCTACGAACACACACGACCCACGAGTCCAACATGATCGACACCAACATCAATCTCGAACGCTGGCCGTTTCGGCGGTCCGCGGACGACGCACCGGATCGGCTGGTTGCCAAGCTCAAGGCACGCGGCGTGACACAGGCGTGGGCCGGGAGCTTCGATGGGCTGTTCCATCGCGACATGGCCGCCGTGAATCAGCGGCTCGCCGATTCCTGCCGGCAGTTCGCCGACTTCCTGAAGCCGTTCGGGACGGTGAATCCTGTGCTGCCCGATTGGCACGACGACCTGCGGCGTTGTCACGAGGTCCACAAGATGCCGGGCCTGCGTCTGCATCCGAACTATCACGGCTACACGCTCGACGATCCGCGATTCGCCGAGTTGTTATCGCTCGCGATTGATCGTGGCTTGATCGTGCAACTGGCGCTGTCGATGGAAGACGAGCGAACTCAGCACGCACTGCATCGCGTGCCGCATGTTGATGCGAAGCCGTTGGCCAGGATCGTCTCGAAGCTGCCGAAGCTCCGGCTCGTTTTGTTGAATGCGTTTCGCTCGCTGCCGGTGCTGCAATGCGGCGAGGTCGCCAAAGCCGGGCAGGTCTGGTTCGACATCGCGATGCTCGAAAGCGTGGCCGGAGTCACGAAATTGGTCGAGCAGGTGTCTCATCAGCGAGTTCTTTTCGGTTCGCATTCGCCGTTGTTTTATTTTGAATCGTCGGAGCTGAAGCTGATCGAAAGTGGTCTGCCCGATTCGGTGCTCCGCCAGATTCGTGAGGTCAACGCCTTCCGAATTCTCGCCCAGGAGTGACATTCTCTCCATCAGCCGCCGACAGGACATTGACGGTTGCGATTTGCACAGGTATCGTCGGCTCGACACTTCTGATCCATTCTCAAGAGGATCATGACTATGCTTCGTCGCTGCCTAGTGCTTTTGGTTGGCGTTTGGTTCTTGTCTGGCGCGTCTCTTTTCGGGCAGGTGAATGCCGGACGAGCCGCGCCGAAGCCGGTGGCTCCGCAGCGACTGGCGGGACTGCTGAAAGGGCGATCCGAGGAACGCCGGGCCGAAGCTCTGGCGATGGTCGACGCGGCGACCATCCAGCAGTCCGTCGTGGCCGATGCTCTCAAGGAATCGGTCGATCGTGATGTGCGTACCAAGCATGTCTCGCTGCTGACGGCTCAATCGCTGCGCTGTTTGGTTCAGTCATCACGCGACGACGACATTCAGTTTGTCGTCAAGCTGACCGAGACGCCGGACGTCAACCTGGCGTTTGCCGCGGCGGCCTCGTTGGCCGAACGCAAAGATCCAAAGCTGTTGCCGAGCATCGTGAGTCTCGCCAAGCGCAAAGAGTTCACGCAAAGTTATGGCTTTCGGCGTTGCCTGGTCGATGCCGTGGCACAAGTGCCCGACAAAGCCGCGGTTGAGTTCCTGATCGAGATGTCGGCTAAGTTTGATGGCCAGTTACGCTTTGAGACGGCGCAACATCTTGCTCGGCTGACCGGTCAGAATTTCGGCGGTCATTCCGAGCACTGGACCGCGTGGTGGAAGGACCAATCGGACACTTTCCAACTCGCCGCCAAAGCCGCTCCGCCGACGCCCCTCTTACCAGGTCGAGAGGTCACTCGCATTCCCTGGCCGGAACCGCTGCCGGAATTCTTCGGCGTACCGGTTTACGCCAAGCGAGTCGTGTTTGTGATCGACCGCTCGGGCAGCATGCGTTCGTCCGTGGACGGCGTCACGCGACTCGAAGAGGCGGTCAAGCAATTGGAAAAAGCGGTCGACGCGCTCGACCGTTACGCGTACTTCAATGACTTTGCCTACAACACCGACGTGCTGCCGTTCATGGCTCAGTTGGTGCAGGCCGAGGACTCCAACAAGCGTGCGTCTCGCAACTTTGCGTATCGGCTGACTCCCGAAAAGAAGACTGCCTGCTACGACGCGCTCTATGCCGGCTTGATGGCCGACGCGAATTTGGAGGCGATGTATTTTCTGTCCGATGGCGAGCCGACCGCCGGCCGCATCGTGGACATGCCGACGATCGTCAGCGCGATCACCGCTCAAAACGCATTGCAGCGCACCAGCATTTATTCGCTGGGGATTGATGCCCGCGGCGCGCACGAGGAGTTTCTACGAGAACTTGCGAAACGGAATTACGGCCAGTTCGTGATGGTGCGATGATTGGTTCCGGCTGATTGGAAAAAACGGAGAGCTTTATGCGTGCGACTCAGTTCGACTTTTGCAGTTTAGGTGGCCAAGGCCACTGCGTTTTCCAGGAGTTGTTGGATTTTTCGAGACCCTGGTCCTGTGAGGGCCAAGGTTAAAACCTGTTGCCGGACGCTGAGCCGGCGGAGCGTGCCGAGCATGTCGGCGAACGACG
>CAMDEA010000048.1 GCA_945893045.1 Planctomyces sp. SH-PL62 | reverse complement strand
GCCAGCGCGAGGCGCCGGTCGAAGGCACACTAGAGCGCGAGCGCGGCCTGGGGTGGCAGGCATGCAGCAGCTGAGGGGGTGGTCGGCGTGATCGACGAGGTTCTTCGCGAGCGCGAGACCGTCGCCAACGTCCGTGCCCGCGGCCCCATCCGCGGCTCCCTGCGGCTGCTTGGCCCCGCCTTCGTGGCGGCGATCGCCTATGTGGACCCAGGCAACTTCGCGACCAACATCTCTGGCGGCGCGCGCTTCGGCTACCTGCTCCTCTGGGTGATCCTGGTCGCCAACCTGATGGCGGTCGTGGTCCAGTACCTGTCCAGCAAGGCGGGCCTGGTCACCGGACAAAGCCTCCCGGAGCTGTGCGCCGACCGCTATCCCACGCCCGTCCGGTGGCTGCTCTGGGCGCAGGCCGAGGTGGTGGCCATCGCCACGGACCTCGCCGAGTTCATCGGGGCGTCGATCGCGTTCAGCCTGATCTTCGGCTGGCCGCCGCTCGTCGGCGGGCTGGTGACCGCGGTGCTGGCGATCGCCCTGCTCGGGCTCCAGCGGCGCGGCTTCCGCCCGTTCGAGATCGCGATTGCCGCGTTCCTCTTCGTGATCGTCGGCGGCTTCGGGGTCAGCCTGGCCCTGGTCCGGATCGTGCCGGCGGATCTCCTGGCGGGCCTGGTCCCGCGCTTCGATGGGACGGATTCGGTGCTGGTGGCGGTGGGCATCCTGGGCGCGACGGTCATGCCCCATGTCGTCTACCTGCACTCCGCCCTGACCAGCAAACGGACCCATGCCACGTCACCCGACGATGTCCGCCACTTGATCCGCCTCACGCGCGTGGACGTGGCGCTGGCGATGCTGATCGCCGGCGCGGTCAACATTCCGGTTTGGAGTTTCCCATGCACCGCTGGATCACCGCCATCATCGTCGTTGCTCTTGCCGGCACATCGACCGCGGAAGACTGGCCGCGCTGGCGTGGCCCACGCGGCGACGGCACATGGCACGGCCCCAAGCTCCCCGAAAAATGGCCGGAGGGCGGCTTGAAGCCGAAGTGGAAAGTGCCAATCGGTGGCGGATACTCAGGCGTGACAGTGGTCGGTCAGCAAGTCTTCGTGATGGATCACCAGAAGGAGCCGGAAACCGAACGAGTCCTCTGCTTCGATGCCGACTCCGGCCAACAGATTTGGAAGCACGAGTATCCGGTCGCGTATGGCAAGCTCGACTACGGCAACGGCCCGCGAGCCGCTCCGACTTGGCATGACGGCAAACTTTTCACGGTCGGAACACTTGGCGAGTGCCGTTGTCTCGATGCCAAGACCGGCAAGAAACTTTGGTCGGCGAATTACGTCAGTGATCTGGGCGGCAAATTGCAGGAGTGGGGCTTCGCCGGCTCCGCGCTCATCGACGGCGACAACGTCATCGTGCAACCCGGCGGCAAGGACGGCCACAGCATCGCCGCTTTGAGTCGACACACGGGCAAGATTGTTTGGCAAAGCCATTCGGACGCCGCGGGCTATGCGACGCCCATGATCGTCACGCACAACGAGCGGCGGCAGTTGATCTGCTGGACTCCGTCGCACATTCGCGGACTCGACCCCGTGACTGGCAAACCGTTCTGGCAAGTGCCGTATGAGATCACCTATGGCGTCGCGATTGCCCAGCCGATCTTTCAAGAAGGTTTCGTTCTCGTCTGCGGTTATTGGAACGGCTCGAAAGCAATTCGTCTCGGAGCACAGCCGGAACAAGCCGAGCTGGCTTGGGAAGAAAACAAATTCCTGCGCGGCCTGATGTCACAGCCGTTGTATCGCGACGGCCACGTCTATCTGCTCGACAAGCAATACGGCCTGACCTGCTTTGAGTTGAAGACGTCAACGAAGCTCTGGGATGACGACAACCAAATGACCCCGCGCGGTCGCAACCCACACGCGAGCCTCGTGTGGCTGGGTGACGCCGACCGCGCGATCATCCTCAACAGCGAAGGCGACCTGATCCTCGCGCGGCTGAACGCGACCGGCTATCACGAGCAATCTCGCAGCAACATCATCGGCTTCACGTGGGCACACCCCGCCTTCGCCGGCTCGCGCGTGTACGCTCGCAGCGATACCGAGTTGGTTTGCGTGCCGCTGTTACCGGAGTGAGATTGTTGCCACATTCCGAAGGAATTTTGGTGTTCGGAAACGCGAACAACCCAGGAGGCAGACCATGCAACTTTCCGCCGAAGAACGAGTCGCCGTTGAGAGTGGCCGGTTAGTGCGATACGTCATTCCGGAATCGCGAGTGGAGTGCTTGTTGGTTCGGAGCGACAAGCTGGAACAGATCGCTGAGCAAGGCGATCTTGGCGCATGTCATCCGGACGAGTTTCTGCCGTTGATGGCGGAGTTGCTCGACGACGAAGACTGGACACTTCCCGACGATCGAGGGCGGCCGCATGAACGTTCGCAGGGCTGAAGTGTTGATGGTCGAGTTTCCTGATGGCGTGGTAAAAAATCGAACTTCGCTTGGACACAGCGGCCGATACGGATAAGGTCATTCCGATTTGATGTCGTTCATGGGGCAGGTTTTCAACCTGCCCGGCCGTGCTGGCAGGTTGAAAACCTGCCCCACGAGGAGGTTGATTCATGCTGAGCATTCTCGATCCGTTGGCCAGCGGTTCTCGCCGGGATTTCTTGCGTATTGGCGGACTGACGCTGGGCGGGCTAACCCTGGCCGATTGGTTGAGGACCACGGCCTCGGCAGCCGGGAGATCGGTCGCGACCGACAAGTCGGTCGTGTTTCTCTTCATGCACGGTGGGCCTTCGCAGATCGAGACGTTCGATCCAAAAATGACCGCGCCGTCCGGGATTCACAGTATCAACGGTGAAGTGCAGACCGCTCTGCCTGGAGTTACGTTCGGATCGACGTATTCCAAGCTCGCGCAGTTGGCGGAGAAGCTGACGGTCGTGCGATCGTTTACTCCGGGCAACGCCAATCACGACATCAAGCCGATTGTTTCGGCGGACACGCTCAAGGCGAATCTCGGTTCGTTGTACGCTCGCGTGGCTGGGACGGTGAATCCACAGACGGGAATGCCGGTCAACGCGGCGCTCTTTCCGCAGGCGATCAACCCTCAAGCTCAGCCGATGCAGACCGGCTTCGGTCGATTCACCGATGCCGGAGCACTCGGTGCGGCGTATGCCCCGTTCATGCCGGGCAGCGATGGGCCATTCCAACAAAGCTTGAAGCTGACGCTGTCGCGCGAGCGGCTCGACGACCGCCGCAAGCTGCGGCAGGAGTTCGATCGCATCCGTCGTACCGTCGATGTGCGCGGCGAGGCGGAAGGGCTCGACAAGTTTCACGAGCAGGCGCTCGACACGATCCTGCGCGGCATCTCCGATGCGTTCGATCTTAGTAAGGAAGATCCGAAGACGGTCGCTCGGTACGACACGGCCCCGCTGATCCGGCCGGAAGACATCGACAAGAAGTTGAACAACCACAAGTTCTACACCGATCACACACAGACGCTCGGCAAGCTGCTGCTGCTGTCGCGGCGATTGTGCGAGGCGGGTTGCCGGTTCGTCACCGTGACCACGAATTTTGTGTGGGACAATCACGCCGACGTGAACAACGCCGGCGTCGAAGAGGGAATGAAATACTGCGGCGTGCCGTTTGATCATGCCGTGTCGGCTTTCATCGAAGATGTCGAAGCTCGCGGATTGAGCGACAAGATTCTGCTGGTCTGCTGCGGAGAGATCGGCCGCACACCGCGCATCAACGCTCGCGGTGGCCGAGATCACTGGGGCAATCTTGGCCCACTGCTGCTCTCCGGCGGCGGCCTGCCGATGGGCCGAGTCATCGGGCAATCGACGAAGGACGCGGGCGAGCCGAACTCGGACCCGGTCACGATCCGCAATCTCATCGGCACGATCATGCACACGCTGCTGGACGTCGGCGAAGTGCGGCTGCAACGGAATCTGCCATTCGATCTGGCGCGCGTGTTCGCGGACTACACGCCGATTGCCGGGTTGTCGTGAGTTGTCGTTTCCAAGTAGACCGGTCACTCCGTGACCGGAATGTTCGAGTCACGGAGTGACTCGTCTACTTTGGCACGATCACGACCAGCAACTGCTCGGCCGCCGCGCGGCCCATCGCCACGGGACGATCGCCGCGACGCAACGACACGAGTCCCGCCGCTTCGTTGACGTGATCGACGAGAGCCGTCGCTCCCAACGAAAAATCGGACTCGGTGAGGTAGCGCAAGAAACCGGCATCTTGATTCAGCACCCGCACCAATCGCACGCGTGAGCCAACCGGCACAGTGCTCAGCGGTCGGCCTTCTTCGCCGCTGGTGCGCAGGTCGCCGTTCGCGGTTGGAATCGGATCGCCATGTGGATCGCACGGCGGATGGCCCAGGAAATCGTCGATGCGGTCGATCAGAAAATCGCTGACCGCGTGCTCCATGTTCTCGGCCTCTTCGTGAACTTGATCCCACGTCAGGCCGAGCGTCTGTACGAGAAACAATTCGATCAGCCGATGTCGCCGCAGCATTCGCAGGGCCAGCGTGCGGCCCGCTTCGGTCAGACTGACACCTTCATACGGCCGGTATTCGGCGAGTCCCGCTTCGGCCAGTGCCTTCTGCATGCTGGTGACGGTGCCGGGTGAGACCTTCAAACTCTGAGCAAGTTTGCCGGTCGAGACCGACGACGATCCCGTGTTGGCTCCAATTTGCCAAATCGCTTTGAGGTAGTTCTCGACAGTGAGGCTCGGCATGAAAATCACTTCCAATCAAAGTTCGGAACCACATGCATCGCATCGGCCATTGGCGTGGGATGTTTGTTGACCGCATTGCGGACAAGTCAGTGTGGCATGTCCGGATTGAACAGACTTGAACAAGCCAATCATCGCGGACACTCCTTTGACCAACCCGAAAATCAAAGCCGGGCCGACTACCGCGACCAGGATCAATTCGACGAAACCGACACCGAACATCATCAACCTCGCGTCATTGAAACTCGCCGCCGCAGTGACGGTGGATGGCCTACGCCAACATTCGATCAGTGATTCACAGCTCGTGCCCGCAGACGTCGCAACGACCGCGGCCATGAGACGTTTGCTGGCCGCAATGAGGACACGCCAACGTCGCGTGACCGGACTGCATGGATTTGAACAAGCTCAGCATGACCGACACGCCCTTCGCCGCACCGTACAACAGCGTCACGCTGAGCACCGCGACCACAATCAAACCGACAAAACTGAACGCCATGATTCGCCTCAAGTCACTGCAATTCACCGCCGCAATGGTCGCACGTCTTGCCACCTGCGGCAGTCTGCTGTCCGCAATGGAAACATGTCAGCGTCGCGGAATCCTCACCCCACGTCGCTAGCGAATCCACGCTGACACCGCAGCACCAGCACACAATCAGCAGGACGATGACGCTCAAGACCAAGAACGCCAGCAGCCCGCCGAAGTAGCCTCCGAAGACGTAGTAGAACCACATACGGCACCTCAACATTTCGGCGAGCGGGGCTGGTGGCGTTTACCCCACCACTTTTTGGAACCGTGCGACCGCCTCCTCGACCTTCTCACGGCTATTGAACGCGGACAGGCGGAAGTAGCCCTCACCCGCCGCACCGAAGCCGCTGCCCGGCGTTCCGACCAGATGCCCCTTCGCCAACAGCAAGTCGAAGAAGTCCCAGCTCGACAAATTGCGAGGAGCCTTCAGCCAGACATACGGAGCATTCACACCGCCGTGGACTTCGATGTTCGCACGCTGCAAGCCCTCGCGGATCAATCGAGCGTTCGTCAGATAGAACGCGATCATGTCGCGGATCTGCTGCTTGCCTTCAGCCGAATAAATCGCGGCGGCGGCTTTCTGCACTGGATACGACACGCCGTTGAACTTCGTGCTCTGCCGGCGATTCCACAATGGGTGGATATCTACGCTCTGACCGGAGGAGGTTTTACCCTTCAACGTTTTCGGGACGACCGTGAATGCACAGCGCGTCCCGGTGAAGCCGGCCGTTTTGCTGAAGCTTCGGAACTCGATGGCAACGTCTCTCGCGCCGGGGATCTCGAAGATCGAGTGCGGTACCGTCGGGTCGGTGATGTAGGACTCGTAGGCCGCGTCGTAGAAGATGATCGCGTCGTTTGTCTTCGCGTACTGCACCCACTTCGCCAACGCCTCTTTGCTGATGACGGTTCCGGTTGGATTGTTCGGGAAGCAGAGGTAAATCAAATCCACTTTGCGATCGGGAAGCGCGGGGGTGAAGCCGTTGGCCGCTGTCATCGGGATGTAAACCAGTCCGCCATAACGTCCCGATTCATCCGCCGCGCCGGTGTGTCCCGCCATGACATTCGTATCGACGTAGACCGGATAGACCGGGTCGGTCATGGCGATGACGTTGTCGTCACCGAAGATGTCGAGGATGTTTCCCGTGTCGCACTTCGATCCGTCCGAGACGAATATCTCGTCGGCTGCGATGTCCGCACCGCGAGCCTGATAATCATTCTGCGCGATCGCGTTTCGCAGGAAGTCGTAGCCCTGCTCTGGGCCGTAACCTTTGAATGTGTTGCGTTGAGCCATCTCATCGACCGCGCGATGAAACGCTTCGACGACGGCCGGAATCAGCGGTTCGGTGACGTCGCCGATCCCCAGTCGAATGATGCTGGCCGACGGGTTCTCGGTCGCGAACTTCGCGACGCGGCGGCCGATTTCCGGGAAGAGATATCCTGCTTTCAGCTTCAAATAGTTGTCGTTAATCCGAGCCATTGTCTTGTCCATCGAAGAGGGTGAAACAACTTGAGTTTTTCGTTTCTGCGGCCAGAGTTTATTGGTGCCGGTAACGTGAAACAATCAAGCGTGCGAGTGGCCCCACTGAGCTTGCCTCAGTGGCTTGCGGGCTTTTGCGCTACCTGAGCCTCACTCCCATTGCACGCGTGAGTAGCGCAGAAACCCATGAACCACTGAGGCAAGCTCAGTGGGGAGCGCTGGTTTGAGGGTGAGTCTGCGCTGGACATGAGTCGGTGGTCCTCAATCAGTCTCGGCAACAGCTTTGCCTCGTTGAAATGCCTGGCTACAGTCCAAACTGAAACGAATCAACCGGGAGCCTTTGATGTTTGGCCAGCAGTTTCCTCCGACTCAATATGACCTGCGGTTCTCGTTCACGCGCGTTCCCGTGCGAGTCCACCCGGTCTTCTGGCTGACGGCGGCCTGGATCTCGTGGTACGACCAGCATCTGGACTTCACACTGATCGGAATGCTGTGCGTGTTCGTGTCGATCTTGCTGCACGAACTGGGTCATGCGTGGATGACGCGGCGGCTGGGGAATCGGCATCCCGAAATCGTGCTGGAGTTCTTCGGCGGCTACGCGACGACGGGGCAGCATTCACGCTGGGGCAACATCGCGGTCGCGGCGGCCGGGCCGGGCGCGGGGCTGTTGCTGTTCGGAGCATTGTGGTTCTGGACGAGGACCGAGTCCTTTCGATCGCTGGAGTTATCGCCGTATCCCAGACACGCGCTCCAGAACTTGATCTTCATGAATTGGTCCTGGAGCCTGATGAATCTCGTCCCCGTCTGGCCGCTGGATGGAGGTCAGATCGCACGTCAGGTAATCGGCTTCCGGCAACCGTATCGCCAAGACGAGATCACCACGAAGCTGTCGATCGCCGTCGCGGTTTCGATGGCGGCCTGGTCGCTGCTCTCGCCAGGAACCGTCACGCTGATTTTCTGGAACGATCCGAAGTTCTTTGTGTTCTTCTTCGGCTACCTGGCGTTCTTGAACTATCAATCGCTGCGACCGTCAGGCTATCAGCGCTGGTGACTTCAGGCCCGCGGCACGATGTAGTTCAGCACCAGGAAGTAATGACAAGCGCTGCCGAGCATCACGCAGAGATGCCAGATTGTGTGGTGAAACCGTCGCTGGTCATTGATCAGGAACCAGGTGCCCGACGAGTACGCCGTCGCACAAATCACGATCCAAGCGACCCCCTCGCCACCGACGCAGCGGTAGTAATGCGGAGCCGCCAAAATCGGTACCCAGCCCACCAGCAGATAGAACGACGTGGAGACGTTGTGCAGCTTGGTGAAGAACAGCTTCAGCACAATCCCGATGCCCGCCAGCACCCACATGACAGCCAGCAGCACGCCCCACCAGCCGTCTCGGAGAAACGCGACTCCGAACGGCGTGTAACTGCCGGCGCTCAGCAGAAAGATGCAGACCTGATCGAAAGTCCGAAAGCGGTGCCGCCAGATGCCACGATGCACGCTGTGCGAGAGTGTCGAGGCGGCATACAGCAACGACAGCGTCACCGCGTAAACCGCACATCCTGCCGTCAGCCACTGGTTGTGCTTGCTCAGCGTGGACTGCACCAGCCACCAGCCGGCCGGCAGAGTCAGCAAGAAGCCGATTCCGTGAGTCCATTGATTCGCCACCTCTTCCGTGACGAAGCGAGACGTTGATCTCAATTCCAGCGAGCGACTCAAAGCAGACTCCTGTCGAAAACCTCGCGGCGACAACCGACCGCGATCGCGGGATGGCGAAATACCAGAATTCGTCCGGTGAGCAAACAGCGGTTCTGCGATGCAAGTCTCGAAAACAATGACTACGCTTCGCCCGTGAGTCAGGACATTTCAATTCCGTACCGTGACCGTCAGGGAGCGGCCCGCGATGACAGGAGCAGGCCGCTCCCTGACGGTCGCGGTACTGTGTTTTTCCAATACATCATGCTCGAACTCGGTCCCGAAAACCTGATAGATTACCTCTGCCAGACGGGCCGGCTGTCATTGGCCGATGCCGCGAAGTCGCACGCGGAAACGCTGTCCGGCGGAGTCTCCAATGTCGTGATGCGCGTCTCAGTGCCGGGTGGCGAGGACTTCGTCGTCAAGCAATCGCGAGCACAACTCCGTACGCAGGCCGACTGGTTCAGCCAGCCCGAACGCATCTGGCGCGAGCGTGACGTGCTCGATGTGCTGTCGCGTGTCACGCCACCGGGAGTCGTGCCGAAGCGGCTGTTCGAGGACCGGGACAATTTTCTGTTCGCGATGGAAGCAATCCCGCGCGAGCACGTCGTTTGGAAAACCGCTCTGTTGAACGGTGAAGTGGATTCCACGATCGCACGCCGGCTCGGCGAACTACTGGCTGAGATTCACGCTCGCACGACCAACGACACTGACCTGCGTCAGCGACTCGGCGACCGCTCGATCTTTGACGAGTTACGGCTTGATCCGTTTTACCGTTTCGTGGCGCAGCGACAGGCCGAGTTTCGTCCGGCGCTGGAACGGCTCATTGATGAGACTTTAGCGACGACGACTTGCCTGGTGCTTGGCGACTTCAGCCCGAAGAACATCTTGCTTGTGCCGAGCGAATCGGGCAGCGATCGTCAGCGACCGCGATTCGTGCTGGTTGATTTCGAGACGGGGCACTTTGGCGATCCGGCGTTCGATCTCGGCTTCTTCCTGAGCCACCTGCTGCTCAAGACGATCAAGCACGCGGCGCGAGCGGATGAGTTCTTCGACATGATTCGCGCGTTCTGGACCGCCTATCGTGGGGCAGGTTTTCAACCTGCCCGTCCTCCGGAATCCAAGGACGGGCAGGTTGAAAACCTGCCCCACGAACGACGCACTGTCGCGCACTTAGCCGCCTGCCTGCGAGCGCGTGTCGATGGCAAGAGCACAGTGGACTATTTGACCTCGGAAGCTCAGGCTTTCGTGCGTGAGGTCACACGCGATTGGCTGTTGTCGCCGCCGGATCGCGTGGATTCCGCATTCGCCGATTTGCGCAGACGGCTCAAGGCGATTTGCTCTTGTTGAGGATGTTCCTATTTCATGGTCCCATTTTCCGCCTGCTGCCCGACAGAGCTGGCAAAAAATGAAGGGCGAAAAATGAAGGCACAAGGAGTCCGATCCGATGCGAGTCTTCGTGATATTGGTGACGGTCGCGCTGCTGACGAACGTCGTGCAGGCCGACGATCCGTCGAATGCTCGGCGACCGAAGAATGATGCCGAACTCCGCGTCTGGCTGGAGAACATGATTTGGCAGCACCGCTACTCGAACGACGAAATCACCGCCGCGACCGGCCTATCGGCGGACGAGATCAAAGCCGCGCGGACGAAGTTCGACATCCGGGACGACAACCGCCCGGCTCGCGCGGCGAATGCGTCGTTATTGGTGTTGCCGTATCCGGGCGGCCGGCATCCGCGCATCGGGTTTCTCGACGGAGCGGTCAATCCGCAACGCGAAACCAAGGTCAGCGTCTTTACGCCGTGGGACACGACGAGCTACGTCGTCGTCGATGTGCCGGAAGCGTTGTGGTCGAATCTCGGCCTGACGTATCTGGCTCACACGCACATCGACACCGTCTGGTCCAAGCAAGGCATCGCGATGGAACGACTGGAATGGAATCGCCACAAAGACGGCTCGTTGGACATCCAACGCCGGCTTCCGAACGGCATCGAGTTTGGTGCGCTCATCGTCCCGCAACGCGAAGCGGTGCGCATGGAGCTATGGTTGAAGAACGGCTCGAAAGAAAAACTGTCGGACCTGCGCGTGCAGAACTGCGTGATGCTCAAAGGAGCCAGCGGCTTCGCGGCGCAGACGAACGACAACAAACTGTTTCGCAAACCGTTCGTCGCTGTGCATGACGACTCGAAGAAGCGCTGGATCATCACCGCGTGGGAGCCTTGTCATCGTCCGTGGGGCAACGCGCCGTGTCCGTGTCTGCACTCGGACCCGAAGTTCCCGGACTGTGCTCCGGGGGAAACGCAGACCCTGCGCGGCTGGCTGTCGTTCTTCGAGGGAGCCGACATCGACGCCGAGTTGCGCCGTATCGAATCGCTCGGCTGGCAGACGGAATCGCTGCGGAAGTGATGTTCTAGGAATCGTTGCCAGACCAGCACGACGCGCTAGCGAGTGGTGCATTTTCAGACGATCACTCGCTGGCGCGTCGTGCTGGTTCCGTCTTGGCGATCCGCGGCGATGTGTGTCAGACTGCCAACACGATGGAACCGGGAACTTCAAGGACGAATCGTTTGGGGACAGCGCTCCGCCGAGCGATCGATTCACGGCTTCAGCCGGTGTATCTGCGGCTAATCTCCGCTGCTGTGCTGGTTGTGGGAGGCGTGCTGCTGTGTGTGTCGTTCGCGACATCCGACCGAGGCCAAACTGCGTTCGGTCAGCCGTTGGGGAACGACTTCGCGGGCTTCTTCGTAGCGGCGCAGATTCTGGATCGAGGCCAAACGAATCAGTTGTACGACCGAGCGTTGCACGACCAGCTTTATCACGAGCTGCTTCCGAAGCTCGATCCACACGACTCGATTCCCTACGTCCATCCGCCCTTCGTGGCCGGAGTGCTCCGGCCGCTGACGTGGTGCGCCTATGAGGTGGCGGTCGCTATTTGGTTGA
Organism: Planctomyces sp. SH-PL62; assembly: GCA_945893045.1. Taxonomy (GTDB): domain Bacteria; phylum Planctomycetota; class Planctomycetia; order Planctomycetales; family Planctomycetaceae; genus SXKJ01. The sequence goes on along the minus strand of CAMDEA010000048.1, from coordinate 36,618 downwards.
TGATCTCGCTGAGCCTGTTCATCGTCGGCGTCTGGCTGCTGGTTCGCTCATCATCCGGTCTGCCGCGAGAGCAGACCGGACTCGTGATGTTGCTGGCCCTCTCGTTCGAGCCGTTCTTGATGGAATGCTGGTTGGGAGGTCAACTCTCGTCGGCGGGTTTCTTCAGCTACGCCTTGGCTTGGTACTTCTTGTCTCGCAACCGGCCGATGGCTTCCGGAATGGCGCTGGGACTGAGCTTCTACAAACCGACGTTGTTGCTGCTGCTGCTGCCGTTGCTCGTCATCGGCCGCCGCTGGCGAATGTTGTTGGGGATGACGATCACCGGAGTCTTGTTGGCGGGCCTCTCGCTGGCGTTGGTCGGCTGGGACGTGAGCGTCGGCTACCTCGATGTGCTGCTCAACTTTCGCAAGAGCACTTCCGGAGGCGGCCTGCCAATCCTGACTTGGAAATACGTGGACCTCAACAACGCTTTGCGATCGTTGTGGGGCGGACAGTCGCTGGCGAGAACAGCGGTCTTTGGGATGCTGGCGCTCGCTCCATTCGCATGGTTGGCGAGAGCGTGGTGGCGCTGGGATTCCTGCGAGGCCCCATCCAGACAATGGCTCTGGGCGGCGACACTGGCGTGGCTGCCGATCCTCAATCTGTATGTCGGCATCTACGACTCGATTTTTGTCGTGCAGAGCGTGCTACTCGCGGCTGACGTCTTGCTGCGAGAACGACGGTCAGAGACCCCGCTGACAAATTCCGGACTGGCCTATTGGGCCATGGCCATCGCCGCCTCATCGTGGTTCAGCCAACCGTTGGCCCGCATCTCTGGCGTGCAGGTCTACTCGCTGGCCCTGATCGGTCTGGGCCTGTTGGAACTGCGGCTGACGGATCGCACTCGCGGTGATTGTCCGAGCCAACCGTGAAACATTCGAGGGAGCGGGATATAAACTTTCTCCGCGCCTCTCGGACTCGGTGATTTTTGCGGCGTTCTTTCAACAGGACACTCCGATGACACGAAATGGGATTCTGTGGTGTTTCGGCTCGGCCACGATGTTGGCGATGTCGCTGGGGTTGACGGCGGACGACAAGCTGCCCGCGCCGGCGACTCGCAAGATCGACTTCGTCAAAGATGTGCAGCCGATCTTTCGAGCCAAGTGCGATACATGTCACGGCGCGAAAAAGCAGGAGTCGGCGTATCGGCTCGATCACAAAGCGTCGGCCTTGCGCGGTGGTGATATCGGTCGCGCGATCGTTTCTGGCAAGAGCGGCGAGAGTCCGCTGATTCGATACGTCGCGGGAGCTGATCCCGAACTCACGATGCCGCCCGAAGGCGAACGTCTTTCGGCGGAGCAAGTCGCAATTCTCCGAGCTTGGATCGACCAAGGAGCCGAATGGCCGGCGTCGGCGTCGGTCGAGTTGAAGTCCAAGGGAACCGATCACTGGGCGTTCAAGTCTCCGGTTCGGCCGCGAGTCTCAAATCTCAAATCTCAAATCTCAAATTTGAAATCTCAGATTCGCAATCCGATCGACAACTTCATCATCGACCGCCTGCAACGCGAGGGACTGACGCTCTCCCCAGAAACCGACCGCGTCACCTGGCTGCGTCGAGTCAGTCTCGACCTGATCGGCCTGCCTCCGACGATCGACGAGGTCGATGCGTTCGTCGCTGACACATCGCTCGATGCGTTCGAGAAGCAAGTCGAACGATTGCTGGCATCGCCACATTACGGTGAGCGTTGGGCGCGGCATTGGCTCGACGCGGCTCGGTATGCGGACTCGGATGGCTTTGAGAAGGACAAGTCGCGGCAGACGTGGTTCTATCGCGACTGGGTCGTCAATGCGTTGAATCGCGATCTCGGTTACGACCAGTTTCTCACCGAGCAACTCGCGGGCGATCTGCTGCCGAACGCCACGCAGGATCAAATCGTCGCGACCGGGTTCTTGCGGAACTCGATGCTTAACGAAGAGGGGGGCGTTGATCCCGAGCAGTTCCGCATGGATGCGATGTTCGATCGCATGGAGGCTGTCGGCAAAGCGATGCTCGGCCTGACGATTCAGTGTGCTCAGTGCCACGACCACAAGTTCGATCCGCTGACCCAGCGCGATTACTACCGGCTGTTCGCGTTCCTCAACAACGACCACGAAGCTCAGTCGGTCGTCTATTCCGAAGCCGAACGCATGCAGATTGGCGACCTTCGTCGTGAGATCAACGACATCGAAGAGGAACTCCGCAATGCGATCCCCGATTGGCAGTCGCGACTGGCAGAGTGGGAATCGCACACCAGCACGACGCGCCAGCGAGTGGTGCCCGGTGGCGATGCGACGACTCCCGCGACCGACCACTCGCTCGCGCGTCGTGCTAGTGACGCGGATTGGACCACGCTGCAACTCACCCACATCGGCGACAACGGCCAGCGCTACTTCGATCAAGGGGACGGCTCGATTCTCGTCGCCGGGTACGCTCCGACAAAGTTTGGAGCCGTCTTTCAGTCGCCGCCACTCGACCTGCAGAACATCACGGCGATCCGCATCGAATTGCTCAACGATCCGAACCTCCCCTGTAACGGCCCCGGCCGCAGCTTCATGGGGACGTGTGCGCTGACCGAGATCAGCGTCGAAGCGACGAGTGCCGGCACGCCCGCCACGAAGCAAGCGGTGAAGCTGGTCTCGGCGACGGCCGACTACGCGAATCCCGAACGAGTGCTCGAAGCGAACTTCTTCGACAAGACGGACAAGCGCCGTGTGACCGGGCCAGTCGCATTCGCCATCGACGGCAAGGACGACACCGCCTGGGGCATCGACGCCGGGCCGGGCCGACGCAATCAACCGCGCAACGCCGTCTTTGTGTTTGAGAAGCCTGTCGGCGACGAAGGCGGAACCGTGTTGAAGGTGACGCTCAAACAGAATCACGGAGGTTGGAACAGCGACGACCACATGAACAACAACCTCGGCCGTTTTCGGCTGTCGGTGACGACGGCGACGAGTCCAGCCGCCGATTCGGTGCCGCCGCGAGTGCGTGCGTTCTTGGCGATCCCACGTGAGCAGCGATCTCCGTCGCAACATGCGGCGGTGTTCTCGCACTGGCGCACGACGGTCACTGAGTTCGCGTCCTTCAACGATCGCGTCGAAGCAGTTTGGCAACGCTGGCCGAGCGGTTCGACGCAGCTCGTGCTGATGCCGCGCGAACAACCTCGCGAGACACGAATGTTGGCTCGCGGAGATTTCTTGAAACCGATGAAACCGGTGAGTGCGGGAGTTCCGAGTTTCCTGGTGAGGCAGGTTTCCAACCTGCCCGGACATGAAGCGAGAGACGGCATTCAGTCCAAACTTAAGGCCGGGCAGGTTGAAAACCTGCCCCACGATGACCGCCTCACGTTTGCACGTTGGCTGACCGATCGACAGCATCCGACGACGGCGCGCGTCATCGTCAATCGTGTCTGGCAGGCATACTTCAGCACCGGCCTCGTCAGCACGAGCGAGGACTTCGGCACACAGGCCGAACCGCCGAGTCATCCCGAACTGCTCGACTGGCTGGCCGTCGAATTCATGGAACACGGCTGGAGCTTCAAGCACCTCCACCGGCTCATCACGTCGAGCGCAACATATCGCCAATCGAGCCGAGTCACGCCGGAACTTTACGAGCGTGACCAATTCAACCGTCTGCTCGCTCGCTTCCCGCGTCAGCGCGTCGAAGGAGAGATCGTCCGCGACATCGCACTCGCCGCGAGCGGCTTGCTCAACGAGAAGCTCAGCGGCCCGGCGATCTTCTCGCCTTCGCCGTCGTTCTTGTATCAGCCTCCCGCGAGCTACGGCCCCTTCACCTGGACCGAAGAAACGGGAGCCGAGCGTTATCGGCGCGGCCTCTACACCTTCCGCCGCCGCTCGACGCCGTACCCGATGCTGACCAACTTCGACACCCCGAACGCCGATGCTGCCTGCGTCAAACGGACTCGCAGCAACACACCGCTGCAAGCGCTGACGACGCTCAACGAAGTCGTCTTCCTCGAATGCGCCCGCGCGTTGTCGCAGTTGACACTGACCGACGGCGGTTCCGATGACGCAACTCGCCTGACGTTCGCCTTCCGCCACTGCGTCTCACGCAATCCGAGCACCGCCGAACAAAAGATGCTGTTGAGTTTGCTCCATCAGCAACGCACCAAGTTCGCTCAGCCTGACGCGAAACCGTGGGAACTCGTCGCCGACGATCCGGCACAACCGCCGACGCTTCCAAACGGAGTCGCTCCCGCCGACGCCGCTGCTTGGACGGTCGTAGCTCGCGTGCTGTTGAACCTTGATGAGACGGTGACGCGAGAATGAGATGGCAAAGAACACTAATCTGCGCTGATCTTCGCTAATCCGATCAGCGCAGATTAGCGTCGATTAGTGTTCCCAACTTCCTTTGCAGAGATTTCGGTCATGCTCAACTTTCAAATTCCGTTCGACGCGATTCGTCAGCAAGTGACTCGCCGTTGGTTTTTCCGAGACTGTGGCATTGGCTTGGCGACCGCTTCGCTGGCAACACTCTTGACGAACGACCGCACGAGTGCGGCGACTTCTGTGACGAACCCGCTTGTTGCGAGGCATCCGCATTTTGCTCCGAAGGCCAAGCGGGTGATTTACCTCTTCATGGCCGGAGCTCCTTCGCATTTGGAGCTGTTCGACAATAAGCCGGAATTGGCCAAGTGGGACGGCAAGCTGCCGCCGCCGGACCTCATCAAGAACTATCGGGCGGCGTTCATCAATCCGAACTCGACGCTGCTGGGGCCGAAGTTCAAGTTTGCTCGACACGGCGATTGCGGGACGGAGTTGTCCGAGTTGCTGCCGCATCTGGCCGAGGTCGTCGATGACATCGCGATCGTGAAGTCGATGGTCACGGATGCGTTTAATCATGCTCCCGGCCAGATCATGATGAATACCGGAGCACAGCAGTTCGGCCGGCCGAGCCTCGGCGCGTGGACGATGTACGGCCTCGGCAGCGAGGCTCAGGACTTGCCCGGGTTCATCGTCTTCTCGTCGGGCAAGAAGGGGCCGAGCGGCGGGCAATCGAACTGGGGTAATGGCTTTCTGCCGACGGTCAACAACGGCGTGCTGTTCCGCTCGTCGGGCGAGCCGGTGCTGTTTCTCGACAACCCGCGCGGCATCGACTCGCAGACGAATCGCGAATCGCTCGACACGCTGCGGCAGTTGAATGAACTGCGGCTCGGCGTGGTCGGCGACCCGGAGATCGCCGCGCGGATCAGTGCCTTCGAGATGGCCGCTCGGATGCAGACCAGCGCGCCGGAGTTGATGGACATCACCAACGAACCGAAACACGTCCTGGAGATGTACGGCGCGGAACCGGGCAAGGCCAGCTTCGCGAACAACTGCCTGCTGGCTCGGCGATTGATCGAGCGCGGCGTCCGCTGCGTGCAACTCTTCCACGAAGCGTGGGATCATCACGGCGGCCTGGTCGGCGGCCTCAAAGAGCAATGCGGCGCGACCGACAAGCCGACCGCCGCGCTGCTGCGCGACCTCAAGCAACGCGGCCTGCTCGACGACACGCTGGTCATCTGGGGCGGCGAGTTCGGCCGCACGCCGATGGTCCAAGGCGGCAACGACGGCCGCGACCATCACCCGAATTGCTTCAGCATGTGGCTGGCCGGCGGCGGAGTGAAACCCGGCACCACGCTCGGCGAGTCCGACGAGTTCGGCTTCAACGCGACCACCGACAAAGTCCACGTCCACGACCTGCACGCCACGATCCTGCACCTGCTCGGTTTCGACCACACCAAGCTGACCTACCGCTTCCAAGGCCGCGATTTTCGTTTGACCGACGTGCATGGAAACGTGGTGACGAAGCTGCTGGCGTGACAGCCACGATGCACGTTGGACGTTACTTGCCCGAGTATTTGCTCGAATCGGGATTATCCGATGGCAGAGTTTCTCCAAGGTGCCAAAGCACACGAGACATGAACGCTGTTGTGTCACCAATCCAAGTATCTACGGTATCACGACTGAGTGACGACGTTCGATGATTGCCTTTTCCGGACTTCGATCCCAGGTCAGCGTTATGGACGATCGAGTGCCGTCGTTTGATCATTGGGCCGATCTTGGCCAGACGCTTTCGTAGCTCATCATCTGGCCTCACGCCGACTCGTTCGAGCCAGCTCATAATGTCCGTCCCGTCATTAAAACTCCTCTGGTACGCGTGAGAACGCACAGATTCACGGAGCAGTGAGTCAACGGTTTTGTCCCGATGTTTGACGAGCGAGTCCAAACCGAACTTATCAGCTCGGTTGTTTTCCAGACCGAAAAGTGGAATTGACTTGAAGGCGTCCGGCTGCGAATAGGGAAAGAATTGGATGACCTTCGCTCGAAGAAACTCTTCCAGTGTGGCGTGCAGCAAAACTACCGCCGAACGCAGAAGATCAACCTCCTCGACCTTTCGACGTCCCTTTTTGCCACGACCATTTCGGCTGCGGATTTCTTGAATGGTGTCATAGAGTTCTACAAGACTTTTGACACGACCAACGTTTCGCATGAATTGATCGACCGAATTGACCACCCATTTGGGCAAATCACGCCTCAACCTGAGACGCCGCAGTTCTTTTTCGAAGTCGTTGTCGATTTGCTTTTTCATCGTAATTCTCTCGTCGCCTTAGTCTGACTTTTGAGTCCATCCCTTTTACAGAGTGTCCAATGTGTGAACCAGATTCTTGGGAACACTCCAGGGTAATAATCCAAGCTGCCACCTCTGCCGAGGTGCGATGATTCGGTTGGTGATCGTTGACCGGTGGTGTCGCTGCGCTCAACCACCGGCTAATGGCTGACAAGCCTCCGGCTTGTTCCGCAATCGTCATGGCACGCATCGGCGGACCCGATCGCATCGATTGGGCATCGCCTCTCGTTGAACTGGCATCGGCGTTTTTCCAACCCGGAGGGTTGCCAGCTATTAGCCGGTGGTCGCGCAGCGCACCACCGGTTGGCGATCCGTAATTGCCAACGCATCCCGGTAGGGATGCCAGATTCGTGGAATGACCATTCGGCAACGATCCGCGCCAACAACGCACCGCCGCCTACTGATTCCACAACACGCGCTGTCACCCCTGCCGGGGTGCGTTGATTCGGTGGGTGATCGTTGACCGGTGGTGTCGCTGCGCTCAACCACCGGCTAATGGCTGACAAGCCTCCGGCTTGGACGGTCATCGGCGTACTTGTGTGGCAATCGTTGCGGCTTCAGCGCTAATCGTCGTCACGTATCGACGGCCACGGTCGCATCGAGAGAGCACCGGCGCTTCGCCAACCCGGAGGGTTGTCAGCCATTAGCCGGTGGTCGCGCAGCGCACCACCGGTTGAAGGTCCACCCACAACCATTGCATCCCGGCAGGGATGCCAGATTCGTGGAACGAGGCACCGCAAACAATCCACGCGCCCACCTCGGACAGCCGACATCGGCAATCAATTGCACCGTCACCCGCTGTGCCCAACAATCCGCGCTGGCATCCCTGCCGGGATGCACTCATCTGGCCTTCAACTCTGACCGGTGGTGTCGCTGCGCTCAACCACCGGCTAATGGCTGGCAAGCCTCCGGCTTGGCTTGAAACCCGCCGCTCGATGCCAATGGTTGCGGTCTTAGATGTGGCTCGAATCCAATGGCCAACATCATTCTTCGCGTCGCCTATCCATCGCGCATCGAAAGGGCCGCCATGTCATCGACGTATCTGAGCCTGCATTACCACCTCATCTTCAGCACGAAACATCGCGAACCTTTAATCTCAAAAGACTGGCAAGGACGTCTGCACGAATACCTCGGAGGAACGGTCAAAGGATTGGATGGATTTCCGCAGGGAGTCGGCGGCATCGCGGACCACGTTCATCTTTTGGTCGGACTGAAGGCCACGCACCGACTTTCGGATTTCCTTCGAGAATTGAAGAAGGCATCCTCCGCGTGGGTCCACGACGAGATCGGTTTGAAATCATTCGCCTGGCAAGAGGGTTATGCCGCGTTCACGGTGAGCGTGACGTCTCGTGAGGGAGTCAAACGCTACATCGCGAATCAAGCCGAGCATCATCGGCAACGATCGTTTCGGGAGGAATTGATCGACTTGCTGATGAAAGCCGGCATCGAATTCGATGAACGATATCTCGATTGAAATCGCGGCGTGCCGATTGCTGGCATCCCTGCCGGGATGCGACCATTTTCCGTAGGATCGCTGACCGGTGGTGTCGCTTCGCTCAACCACCGGCTAATGGCTAACAAGCCTCCGGCTTGTACGAACATCCGAATTGCGGAATCCGTCGTCAGCCAGTTACTCTGGCTTCGGGGATGAACTCTATGAGCCGTAATTGGTTTCTCGACATCAAAGTGATCACCTACTGGATGGCTGCTGTCATCGTGAGTCTGTTGGGGCGCGTGACTTCGGCTGCCGACTTCGTCAAAGACGTGCGGCCGATCTTGCGGCGAGCTTGCTTGGAATGTCACGGAGCCGAGAAGCACGAAGGTGGCTTGCGGTTCGATCAGCGTGATGCGGCGTTGCGCGGGGGTGACAGTGGTCGTGTCTTGATCGCCGGCCGGCCGGAGGAGAGTGAATTGCTGCTGCGAGTCAGTCTGCCGCGTGGACATGAAGACGCGATGCCGCCGCGCGGCAAGCCGTTGTCGGCGCGGGAAATCAAACTGCTCCGCGACTGGATTGCGAGCGGTGCGAATTGGCCGGAGAACTCCGAATCGGCGACGCATTGGGCGTATGTGAAGCCCGTGCGGCCGGCGGTTCCGAAGCTTGCGTCAGATTTCAAATCTCAAATCTCAGATTTCAAATTTCAGATCCAAAATCCGATTGATGCGTTTGTTGTGGCTCGGCTGGTGAGTGAAGGAATGACGCAGTCGCCGGAAGCGGATCGCGCAACGCTTGCGCGGCGTCTGTCGTTGGATTTGATCGGTTTGCCGCCGTCGCCGGCGGAGGTGGAAGCGTTCGTCAATGACACGGCACCGAACGCTTACGAGAAGCTGGTGGATCGGCTGTTGCGATCGGATGAGTTTGGAGTGAAATGGGCGCGGCCGTGGCTCGATCTTGCGCGGTATGCCGACTCGCATGGGTTTCAGCGAGACGATTTGCGGGACGTGTGGGCGTATCGCGATTGGGTCGTCAACGCGTTCAACGCGGACATGCCGTTCGATCAATTCACGATCGAGCAGGTGGCTGGCGACCTGTTGCCGAATCCGACGCAGGATCAATTGATTGCAACCGGCTTTCATCGCTGCACGCCGACGAACGTCGAAGCGGGGACCGAGCCAGAAGAGAGCCGGATCAATCAGGTCATCGACCGAGTCAACACGACCGGAGCCGTGTGGTTGGGGACGACGCTGGAATGTGCTCAGTGCCACAATCACAAATACGACCCGTTCACGCAGCGCGACTATTACCGGCTGCTGGCGTTCTTCAACAACACCGAGGCGGAAGCGGATCGCGCAAATCCCAAAGTGCCCGGCTCGATTCGGTTTCTTGGTCCCAGCCTGACGCTGGCCGATGTGCAGAAGGATTCCGAACGGGCCGCTCTGAAAGCCGAACTGGCGAAGCTGAATCGTCAGATCAACGAGTCACAGCCGCTCGCGAATGCCACGACGGAGGATGTTCCTTCTCCGAAAAAGAAGCCGAAGCAAACCTCAGTCGCGTCTGCGCGCGTCGAAGTGCTCAAAGTGGACGGCTTCGATGCTGCGAGCGGTGCGGAATCGGAACTGCAAGCGGACGGCTCTGTCCTGCTGACCGGCGATGTTCCGGAAAAGGACACGTATTCGGTCGAGTTGCCGATTGCCGGCCGACAACTCAGTGCGATCCAGTTGGAAGCGTTGCGACATGCGTCTTTGCCCGGCGGCGGGCCGGGTAGAGGTGACTCGCAGCGAACGAACTTCGTGCTGCACGAACTCGAAGTGGAACTCGTGCCGCCAAAGATTGGTTCCAATGAGCTGGCCAACAAGAACACACGAGTTCGCTTCAAGTCGGCATATGCCACGTTTGAGCAAGCGAAGTTCTCGGCCGCGGGTGCGATCGACGGTGATCTGCAGACGGCGTGGGCGATTGCTCCGGCCTTTGATCGGTCGCATTCGGCAGTGTTCGTGCTGGATGAACCGCTGGATGTTGCGGACGGTTCCGCCTTGAAGGTGCGAATGGTGCAAAACTTTGGCGGTGGCCGAGTCATTGGCTGCTTCCGATTGTCGGCGGTTTTTGGAAGTCCCGATTCGGTCATCGCGCCGCTCGCTGCCAAGAACAAGTCCAAAGTGAGCGGATTTGCGCTAGCCACCGGTGCTTCGGCGACTCAACCGGCGGCTAGCGCCGCGCCGCTCACAGATCGAAAGTCCGAATTGGAAAAGCGGCTCGCGGCGCTCGATGTGGAATCGACGCTCGTGATGCGCGAGTTGCGGGAGCTGCGCAGCACGACGATGTTTCAGCGCGGCGAATACACGCAACCCGGCGAATCGGTGACGGCGGGAACTCCCGCGATCTTGCCGGCGGCTGCGGATGGCCCGCCGAATCGGCTGACGTTGGCGCGCTGGTTGGTCTCGCGTGAGAACCCGCTGACCGCGCGAGTCACCGTCAATCGCTGGTGGGCGGAGATCTTTGGGCGGGGCCTGGTCACCACCGTCGAAGACTTCGGCATCAAAGGGGAACCGCCGACGCATCCTGAACTGCTTGACTGGCTGGCGGTCGAATTTCAGGAGCAGGGCTGGTCGCTGAAACGATTGCTGAAGCTGATCGTGATGTCCGCCACGTACCGGCAATCCGCGCGAGTGACTCCGGAGTTGCTCGCTCAGGACGATCTGAACCGGCTGTATGCTCGCGGCCCCCGATTTCGGCTGGATGCCGAGGCGATCCGCGACAACGCTCTGAGTCTCGCGGGCTTGCTGAGCTTGAACAAAGGGGGCTTGCCGATTCGGCCGCCGCAGCCCGACGGCTTGTGGCGCAAAGTCGGCGGCCAGCAATACACCTACGAAGTCAGCCCCGGCGAGCGGCAATTCCGGCGCGGCCTGTACGTCGTGCTGAAGCGCGGCTCGCCGTATCCCAGCTTCGTCAACTTTGACGCTTCGTCGCGCATGGCCTGTGTCGTCAAACGCTCGCGGTCCAACACGCCGCTGCAGGCTCTGACGCTGCTCAACGACCCGGTCTACGTCGAAGCCACACGCGCCTTCGCGCGGCGGATCATCACCGAACGCCCGCAGGCGGACGTTGAAGCGCGCATCGACCATGCGTTCCGCATCGCCGTATCTCGTTCGCCGAAACCGAATGAACTCGCCGTGCTGCGACAACTCTTTGAACAACAACTTGGCCGTCATGAAGCGGACGAATCGTTTGCGAAACGGCTCTTCGAGAACGTCTCGCGTCCCGATCACACGACACTCGCCGAATTCGCCGCGTGGTACGCGGTGAGCTCGGCCCTGATGAATCTCGATGAAACGATTACGAAAGGCTAAACCCCACTGAGCTTGTCTCAGTGGCTCGTGGGCTTTTGCACTACGCGCGCATTGGGAGTGAAGTTCAAGTAGTGCAAAAGCCCGCAAGCCACTGAGGCAAGCTCAGTGGGGATGATTGATTGAGGACCACGATGTCACACCACGCGCCAGACTTTCTGGAAGTGTCTCGCCGCCGATTCTTTGGGCAGAGCGGCCTGAGTCTCGGAGCGATGGCGCTCGGTTCGCTGATCGCGCGCGACCTGCGAGCGGATGACCGCGATGCGACGAATGCCCACTCGCTGCTGGCTCAGGCGACGCATTTGGCTCCGCGCGCGAAGCACATCATTTATCTGCACATGATCGGCGCGCCTTCGCAATTGGATCTGTTCGATTACAAGCCGGCCTTGAAAGCGCGCGACGGACAGAAATGCCCGGAAGAGCTGACTCGCGGCAGACGCTTCGCCTTCATCGGTGGCGAAATGCAATTGGCCGGTCCGCGGTTTCGCTTTGACCAGCACGGAGAATGCGGACTTGAGCTTTCGGAATTGTTGCCGCATCTCGGCTCGGTCGCGGACGACATCTGCGTGGTGAAGAGTCTGCACACGAACGAAATCAATCACGCTCCGGCGCAGATGTTCTTGCACAGCGGCTTCGGACGGGGCGGTCGGCCGAGCCTCGGAGCGTGGGTGACTTACGGTCTCGGTTCCGAGAGCGAGGAATTGCCGGCCTATGTCGTGCTGCTATCTGGCCCGCCGGGCGGCGCGGGGACGTCGTTGTGGTCCACGGGATTCCTGCCGAGCGTCTATCAAGGGATTCCCTTCCGATCGAGCGGCGAGCCGGTGTTGTTTCTCGACAACCCCGCCGGCCACGCGCGAGATGATCGCCGGCAAGTTCTCGATGCCGTGCAGTCACTCAATCGCATCCAGCTCGAAGAGGTCGGCGACCGCGAAATCGCCACGCGAATCAGCCAATACGAAATGGCGTACCGGATGCAGGCGTCCGTCCCCGACCTGATGGACCTGTCGCAGGAGACGTCGCACACGTTGGAACTGTACGGAGCCAGTCCGGGGCGAGCGTCGTTCGCCAACAATTGCTTGCTGGCTCGGCGTTTGATTGAGCGCGGCGTCCGCATGGTCCAACTGTTTGATTCCGATTGGGACCATCACTCCGGTCTATCGAAACGTCTGCCGGAGAAATGCCGCGACGTCGATCAACCGATGGCCGCACTTATTCGCGATCTGAAGCAGCGCGGCCTGCTCGACGAAACCTTGATCGTCTGGGGCAGCGAGTTCGGTCGCACGCCGCTGCGTCAGGGGATCGACGGCGACGGCAAAAAGACCGATCCCGGCCGCGACCACCACAAAGACGCCTACACGGTGTGGCTGGCCGGCGGCGGCATCCGCGGCGGAATCTCCTACGGCGAAACCGACGAGTTCGGTTTCAACGTCGCGCGAGATCCGGTCCACACGCACGACCTCAACGCGACCGTGCTGCACCTGCTGGGCCTCGACCACGAACGCCTGACCTTCCGCTACCAAGGCCGCGAATACCGCCTGACCGACGTGCATGGGAATGTCGTGACGAAGTTGCTGGCGTGACGGTATTTGCCAGCCAAGAGGGTTGGCAGTCATTTGCCGGTGGTCGCGCAGCGCACCACCAGTTGGTGCTCGAATGCGGGCGGGCAGCGGCTACGTGGATGTCATCGAGACCTCTTCCATCAAACTGGCACGGCGATAACGCGCGGGAAGCTCGCCGAGATTTCGATGGGCGATCAATTCCGCCAAGATGCTCACGGCGATCTCTGGAACCGTTTGCGAGCCGATGTCGAAACCCAACGGCGCGAACACGCGCGACAACGACTCGCGTGAAATGCCTTCGCGGAGTAAGTCCTCGAAGATCATTTTGATCTTACGCTGGCTGCCGATCAGGCCGACGTACCGAGCCGAAGTTTCGGCCAGATGGTACAGCGCTTCCTCATCGTGATTGTGCCCGCGTGTCACGATCAGGCAGTACGTGTTGTGGTCGATCTCCAGTCCGCTGAGGGCCGTGTCGATGTCACCGACGATCAGCCGCTTGGCCTGCGGGAAGCGTTCGGGATTGCAGTATTGCTCGCGGTCATCGACGGCCCAGACGTCGAAGTCGCACGCGGCTGCTAACTCGGCGACCTTTTGGCCGACGTGTCCCGCTCCCACGATGACTAACCGGCAGCGGCGCAGATGCGGCAAGAACGAAACGCCCCCAGCGACATACGGCCGAGGCCGTTGCGTCAGCGGACGCAGGTGCTCAGCAATTGCCGGCGGCAAATCCGCCGCAGCATCGTGACTCGCTTTCACGACGATCGCACCGCTGTCATCGAGCAAAAAGCGATCAGCCGCCTGCCCACCCGCTTTGTCCGGGTCCAGAACGACCGCCTCGGTGCAGCCTTGATCCGTGGCGAGCAGTTCCAGAAGCCGCCGGTAGTACGTGAACTCCGCTTCGCCGCGCACGGGATCGACCAGCATCTTCATGCGGCCGCCGCAGATCAGGCCGTCGTCCCAGCCGTAGTCGCTGTCGAGATTGAACGTCAGCAGTTCGGTCTGTCCGTCATCGAGCAACCGCAAGGCCCGCCGCTTCACCTCGGCTTCGACGCAGCCGCCGCCGAGCGTGCCGACCTGCGAACCGTCCGGGAAGACGAGCATCGTTGCTCCCGCCTTTTGCGGCGTGGACCCGCGCGTCTCCACGAGCGCCGTGTAAGCGACCGGCTGATGGCGTGAGACCGCTTCGCTCAGTTGTTGCAGAACGTGGTGCATGAAAACTCCGACTGTGACATGGTGCGGCGAAGCCGCGTCAAAGTAACCCGAAGCGTCAGCGAGGGCGAGCGATCCAAAGCGCTTCACCGCCAATCAAGCCTGTTAGACATTCGTCCTCGCTGACGCAGCGGGTTCGTGTCTGATTCGCTGCGGATGATTGTCCGATTCAACGGCATTCCAAACAAAAAGGTCTTCTCACGCGAGCGAGAAGACCTGTTGTTTTTCGGAACTGGCCAAAGCCGGCGTCACAGTTGCGTCGTCGTTTGCAGTAACGCGAGTTCCGAATTCAGCGGCAAGTCGGAAGCCAGCAGCGGATGACACTCCAAATCCGAGATGTCGATTTCGCGCGGCGTGAAGTCCCAGGCGAACTCGTCGCCGGGAACGGCCAAGCCCACATCAGCGGTCGGGGGGTGATAATGATCCATCGCGGCAGGCTCCTGCGGTGAAAGTAGGACAGACATTTCGTGACCTCGTGAAAATAGGAAAACAAAAAAAAACAAAAACCAATAGGCGAGATGATGGAGTCTCCAACCTAAAGACAGAATGAAGCTCGGCCCCCGAGCGGAAGAGGCGAACAGAAAAACTGCGCGGGGGCCGAGCCAAGAAAGCCGGGGTGGGAAGTTGGGAGGACTACTGTCCGGCCAGCAAATCGCGTGTGGCGGACAATTCGCGGGCCAAGCCGGTGACCAAATCGGGCTTGTCGCCGCCGGGGAGGACATTCCAGGTGTAGGTCTCGACCTCCAGATGGGGGGCGTAATCCAGTTTTGTGACCGCAACCAGCCCCTTTTTTAGATCGGCACGAGTCGTCTCCAGTGGCCCAATCCGCTCGGCATCAACCGGCACATGGAAATGAATCCGCCAGCAATCGGCGTTTGCGAATTCGCTGGGCGGAGTACGTGCCAGTTCGGCGGTCAGATCCAGCACTCGTCGCACATCACCCGACGCGGACCGCGCGAAGGTTTGATGCAGATAACGCGGCTCGACGAAGTGCGCCAAGGCTTCTCTCGCGGCATCATTCGCGCCGGGATTGGTGAGTTGCAGCGCGCAGGTGATGTGGACTTTGTTGATGCGGATCGATTCGCGAGCCAGCGACGCGATCGACTCGGCGACGTCTTCGAACTCGACCGACTGATGGCAGACGTCGTAGCAGACTCCCAAATGCCGTTCGACTGCGTCGAGAATTCCCTCGCTTGTCGCGCGGTCTCGCAAGCGGTGGAAGAAGGCGATGGTCTCCGCCGTTGTTTCCAATACGCAGCACGGCTCCGGTTCAATCGCGAGCCGGATCGTCTGCCCGGTCTCCGCTTCCAGCCGCGCGAGCCGCTGCGCGAACTCGATCAAGTTGCGAATGCAGTTCGCCTCGAAATTGGCGGCCGTTGCCAGCGTTTTGAAGCCCAGCGGTACCGTCGAGAGGCTGCCCTCCGCGCCACTCGGCAACGTCGCGCGGATTAGTTCGGCCAGCACGCGAGCACAGTCCCACGAGTACTCCAGCCGACTCGGTTGTGTCCAATCGGGAAGATAGACGTTCTCTTTGACGCGCTCGCTGTGAAAGTCGCCGAAGGGAAACGCATTGAGTGTGTAGGTACACAAGCCCAACTCGGCCACGCGAGCCGCGAATCGCTGCGCTCCGTCCGGCTCGGCCAACAACTCGCGAATCACCGGCTGGGCCAGCCACAACCCTGCCGCCAACGGCGAACCGAACCGCTGCCCGGCCGGCACTGTGAATTCCGTCAGGCCGCGTTCCACCTGAGCCACCGTCAGTCCCGGATGCACGTTGGTGCAATAACTCAGCGGCAGAGGATTGAGCGACATGGCATGAAGATCCTTTGCAGAACAAAACTCGTCAGCCGCGGCGAATGGCTTCCATTGGCGACAGACGCATGGCCCAGATGGCCGGATACAAGCCCCCCAGCAAACCGATCACGGTGCTGAACGCGACGCTAAACGCCAACAAGCCCGGACTCGCAAACAAATTCACGCGGTCGGGCCACTGTGCATTGATGACGCGCGTCGCCAGCCAGCCGACGAACGCCCCCAAAACTCCGCCCCCCAATCCGAGCGTCGCACTTTCGACCGTGATCAACTGCAACACGTCCCACGGCGTCCAGCCGTTCGCCTTGAGAATGCCAAACTCAATGACTCGTTCGGTCACGCTCATCAGCATGGTGTTGACGATACTCAAGACGGCGATCGTCATGCCGATGCTGGTCAACACCGCCAGGATCAAGTTCAAGTCCTCACCCAACTCTTTGAAACGCTCAGAGAAATCGGACGCATTCCGAACCTCAACCGGCGACGGCTGCTTCGGCTTCTCTTGGCGAGCGGGGGGCGTCAGCCCCCCGGTTGACTCCGACGAACTCGCCGCCTCACCCTCTTCACTCGCTGGCGATGCGGCGGGATCTGATCCCGCAAACGCCTTCAACAACCAACTGCCGAGACCACCTGATTCCGGTTTACTCGTGTCACTCGGCGATCCCAATCCGGCCAGAGCCAACAACGACATCGGCGATGAAGTGGTGAGCGGCCGATCTTGCAACAATTCTTTGATGCGGCGAGCGACATCCTCGTTCGACGCACCGACATCCGCCTCGATGTAGAACCCGCTTACCGCCTGCGCATCGAACCAGCCGAGCTGCCGCAGGGTCTCGCCATCCACCAGGATCGCGATATCCAACAGCAGCGAGCCGACGTGATACAGCCCGACAATCTCAAACTCGATGCCGTTGACGGTCATCGTGTCGCCGATTTTTTTGTGATGCTCGTCGGCGATCTGTCGGCTGATGACGACGATGCGCTTCCCGCTGTCCCCCGGAGCCAGGAATCGGCCCTCGATCATCGACTCCGTATAAACCCCTTTCCGCAACTTCAGCCGCGAGGGGATATCCACTCCAAACAAAAACCGGGGCGGAGCCATCACCGGTTTGTCTTCAATGATGTTGGCTCGCATCCAGACTTCTGGAGCGACCACATACACGCCCGGAACTTTTTCGATGTCTTCTTTCCAGGAGGTCGGCAACCGCGAGAAGAGCGGAATCGGTGCCCCCGCCTGCATCACGACCAAACCAGGAATGCCTTTGAAGCTGCGATCGAACGTCTGCTCCAACCCGCGCGCGACCGAGAACAGTCCCACCATCCCCGCGACCGCCACCGTCAGCCCCAACAACGACAACGCCGAACGTGCCGGCCGGCTGAACAGATTACGAATCGCGAACTTCCACATGACAGCCGAGCCAACCTCACGACGCCGCGTTGAAGCCATTCAAGTACGGCACCCGCGCCGCCGTCGCCGCGATGCCCGGTTTGTTTTCGAGCAACTGACCGAGGAAATCCCACTGCCCGCTGACGAGCGAACCGCGAGCACTCCCGACCATTGTGACCTGTGCCGTTTGCGAGCCGAACCGCACTTCACACCCGACGAGATCAACCGTCACCACCAGCTTCGGATCCGCCTGAATCGCCGCGACCAGCTTTTCCAAATCCGCTCGCGACGCACAGACGCAGGGAATCCCCAACGACGTGCAATTGCCGAAGAAGATCTCCGCGAACGATTCCGCTACGATCGCTTGGATGCCCCACCGCAGCAGCGATTGCGGGGCATGTTCGCGTGACGAACCGCAGCCAAAATTTCGGCCAGCCACGAGCACACGGCTTCCCTGATATCGCGGATCATCGAACGGATGCCGCGAGTCTTGTTGGCGGTCATCCTCAAAAGCGTGCTCGCCCAGTCCATCGAACGTCACGCACCGCAGATACCTCGCCGGGATGATCCGGTCGGTATCAATGTCATCCAACAACAACGGCATTGCTGTGCCGGAAACTGTCTTGATCTTGAGCATGGTCATTCATCAGGTGTTTGGAGTTAATGGGAACGCTCTCACTGTCGAGCGTACGGCGGACAGCTTAGGTGAACTCCACTGAATCGCAAGCGGCCAAACTCAAGAGACGTTCAGGCGAGCGGGGCGGCGTCAGCCCCCCGGTCCCGGCTTTGAGCGGAATGGCGCTGGTCACCAGTGCCGCAGCGTCGATATCCAATGCCAGAAACCGGCGGCTAGCGCCGTGCCGCTCACTCGCCTCGTACATTAGAATCTCGCCGTTCAATTTGGCTCTCCCTGGATTTCGCGATGTCCAACTTCTGGCACGATGACCACACGCCGTTGATTCGTTCGTCGCGAGTATCGCGGCGCGAGTGGCTGTACATCGGCGGGTTGAGCTGGCTGGGACTGAGCGAAGCCGCGATCAACGGCCTGCGGCGCGACGCCGCCGTTCGCGCCGATGAAGCTAAAAGCGAAGGCCGCGCACCCGCCCCGGCCAAACGCTGTGTCTTCATTTTTTTGTTCGGTGGTCCTAGTCAAATCGACCTCTGGGACATGAAAACGCACGCACCGGAAAACGTGCGCGGCATCTTTCAACCAATCGCCACCTCGGCACCGGGCATTCAGCTTTCTGAGTTGTTGCCGAATCTTGCGAAGCAGGCGGACAAGCTCTGTTTGTTGAGGTCGATGACTCATGGCGATCCGGTCCACGGCACCGCGTGCAGCCAAGTCATCACGGGGCGTCCGCATCGGCGACCGGGCACAACCGACACACTCGCGCCCGACGATTGGCCGTCACTCTCGGCGATGGTCATGCGATACGGCCGAGCTGCCGGTGGTATGCCCTCGTCGGTCGTGTTGCCGTGGTATCTGATGTTTCCCAGTCAGGGCGCTCGCATCGCCGGCCAGTCGAGTGGCTTGATGGGTGAGATGCACAACGCTTTCCTCATCGACGGTGATCCTAGCCGCGAAGATTTCTCGGTGCCCGGAATTCGACTACCGACCGATGTGCCCGCCGCACGATTGCTGCGCCGCGAGGGCCTGCTCCGCGAAGTGGACTCCGTGCGGAGAGTTTTGGGAGACGGACCGCGCAACCAACTGGTCAACGATCAATACCGGCAAGCGTTCTCGATGATCACCGGCGAGCAAACCGCCGCCGCCTTCGATCTCGACCGCGAACCGACAACGACGCGCGAACGATATGGCTCGCACAAATTCGGACAAAGCCTGCTGCTCGCGCGGCGACTGGTCGAGCGCGGCGTGTCGTTCGTCTCAGTCAATTGGGATGACGAGACGCGCGACGAAAAGCAATCGCCGTTCTGGGACACGCATCACGACAACTTCAACCGGCTGAAGAAGCTCGCTCCCGTGTTCGACCGCGCGTTCGCCGCGTTCCTCGCCGATCTGCATGAGCGCGGATTGCTCGACAGCACGATGGTCGTGGCGCTTGGTGAGTTCGGCCGCACTCCGAAGATCGGCCAGTTCACTCAGAACAACGCCACCGAGAAGACCGGACGCGATCATTGGCCACATGCCTTCACCGCGCTGGTTGCCGGCGGAGGTGTTCCCGCCGGACATGTCTTTGGTGCGACAGATCGCCTGGGAGGCCACGTTATCGACAAGCCGGTCACGCCTCCCGATCTCGCCGCCACGATACTCACACACCTCGGCGTTGACCCCAGCCAGCGTTATCACGCCCCGTTGCTCGGCGAATCGTTTCCGCTCTGTATCGGCCACCCCATTCGCGATTGGAGCTGACTGTGATGCGTCTGCGAGAGATCACCAACTTCCTGCGTGAGTACGCACCGCCGGCACTCGCCGAAGATTGGGATAACGTCGGACTGCTGCTCGGCGATCCGGCCGACGAAATCCAATCGGTGCTGACCTGCTTGACGCTCAGCCCCAACGTCGCCGAGGAAGCGATCGCCGCGAAGTGCCAGTTGGTCGTCAGCCATCATCCGATCCTGTTTCGCCCCGTGCAGCGACTGACCGCCGAAACGTCCGAGGGACGAATGCTGTTATCGCTGATCCGCGCGGGGATCTCGGTTTACAGCCCGCACACCAGCTACGACAGCGCGGTCAACGGCATCAACTCGCAGCTTGCGAGGTTGTTCGGTTTGTATGACGTGCAATCGCTGCGTCTGCTCTCGACGTCAATACTTGGCGCTGGCCGCTTCGGATATCTGCCGTCCGCGATGACACTGAGCGAACTCATCGAGTTGACGAAGCCCGCGTTGCGTGTTTCGACATTGCAGTACGTCGGCAACTTGGATCGGCGAATCACCAAGCTCGGCATCGCCTGCGGAGCGGCCTCCGAGTTTCTGCGCGATGCCGCTCAACATGGCTGCGAAGCGCTGCTGACCGGCGAAGCTCGTTTCCATTCGTGCCTGGAAGCGGAAGCGAGCAACATCGCGCTGATCCTGCCCGGCCACTACGCCACCGAACGCCCCGCGATGGAACACCTTGCCGAGGTATTGCGGGCACAATTCCCAGGCCTCATCGTGCGGCCCAGTGAATCAGAGTACGATCCAGTCAAGTTCGCCTGACCTCCAACAACGATCTTCAATCTCGATGCCCGAACGCTCCGCCTCCACGCTCCTCTCACGAGCCCTGCATCTCCGCTGTCCGCGCTGCGGCGAAGGTCCGCTCTTCATCGGCTGGTTCCGCATGCACGAGCGCTGCTCAGGATGCCAACTGAAGTACGAACGCTCGCCCGGCTACTTTCTCGGTTCGACGTACATCAACTACGGCCAGACTTCGCTGACGATGAGCGCCGCCTACTTGATCCTGCACTTCGGCTACGACGTCCCGAAGGAATGGATCGCCCCACCGCTGGCGGTCTATTGCGTGCTCTGGCCGTTGTTCTGGTTCCGCTACGCCCGCTCGCTGTTCCTGGCGTTCGACTGCTACTTCGATGTTTCCGATTTCGAATCTGAGGATGGCGGGGGCGACGAATCTGAGATTTGAGGTTTCAAGAAAAGAGCCCGACGAATTGAAGGAGACGACGAATGATTCATCACATTCGTCGTCTCCTTCAATTCGTCGGGCTCTTCTCCTTCTCAGAAATTACGTCGTCGCCGGTTGCAATCCGCCAGGCAGCAATCCATCAGCACCCGGCTCAGCGTCTGAGGCACCTTGCTCCCAGCTTTCGATCGCCGCGTTCTCTTTGCGGCCCAGCAGATACATCCCGAAGCCGATGCCGCCGCCGATCGAGAACATCATCCCCATCATGAAAAGGATCGAGTACATGTAAGCCGTCGGCAGCAGCGAGTCCTGCTCATTCGCGATCTTGCACATCGGACAGGCCTGAGCCGACTGAGCCAGTGGCCCCGCCACGCTCAACAACAGCACGGCGGCCAACACCATTCGTCGCAACATGATCTCGATCCTCACGAACCCGAAGCGTCAGCGAGGGCGGACGCTTCAAGCAACTCTCATCACAGAATCAAAGCCTTGTGAAGCGTCCGCCCTCGCTGACGCTTCGGGTTTGTTCGACCGGCTCGCAACCAACGGCGGGAGTCTAAGAGCTCGGCCAGTGGTATGCCAAGAAATAGATCACCACGCCAGTGACCGACACATACAGCCAAACGGGAAACGTCACCTTGGCGACCTTACGATGACGGCTCCAATTCACTGTTTCGCCGAGCCTTTCGGCTTTGTCCGCCTTCAGACCCAACCAGATCGCCGCCCCCGCCAGAAACGGCACGAAGCCGGCCAGCACAATGTGGCTGATCAGAATCGTGAAATAGATTGGCCGGATCAAACCGACCCCCTCAAACCTCTTGGACCCGCTACCGGTGAAGTGCTGCAAGGCGAAGTGATACGTCAGATAGCAGGCGAGGAACGCCACCGACACGCCAAACGCCGCCAGCATCGTTTGCTTATGTGCAACCCTTTGTCCGCGATGAATCAACTGCCAGCCGCGCACCAGCAAGACCGTCGCCACGCCATTCAGCGACGCATTCACCGCCGGCAACCACATCACCCAATCAGGAGTCATGACGTCTTTCATCATTCAGATTTCGAGCTGCCTTCGGCCGGGGAACTTTCATCCTGCGTCTTCTTCAACCGCTTTCGCAGCTCGCGACGCAATTGGTCGAAGCTCGCATCGTCGATCGAGTTCCATTTGCCTTGCACGACTCCACGCTCATCGACCAGCAGGATGTTGTTCGTATGGATGAACTCGTGCCCTTCAACCCGCATCTTGCCGGTCGCTTCTTGGACGGGCATCAGAAAGCTGCCATTGATCAACGGATAAATCTTGTCCTTCAGACCGTTGGGATCGGTCAGAAACAGCCAACGCTCCGGTGAAGCCTGAAAATCATTCGCATACTTGGCGAGTTGGGCTGGGTTGTCCCGTTCGGGATCGACCGTGATCGTCACCAGCCGCAAGTCGGTGTCTTTGAAAAACTCGTCCTGCAACCGCCGCATCGCCGACGTCACCCGAAAGCACGGCCCCGCGCAGTGCGTGAAGATGAAGCTCACCACCCACGGATGCCCGACGAGATCTTCTTTGTGAATGATCTTGCCGCTGCGTTCCGTGAACTCGAAGTCAGCGACGCCCGACTCCGGCCATTTCAGTTCGATCTTGATGACCTTCTTCGGACGACCGTTGTCGTCGTCTTCCTCATCCGTCGTGTCAGTGGCCTTGGCGAACGGCTTCGAGTCTTCGGAGTTATTGCGACCACGCGAACCAAACACGATCCACGCCGCAACCAACACGAAACAGACGAGGCCATTCACGACAAACAGCGCTTTTACAAACAACCCTTTGCCCGCTGCCGGTCCAAACGGCCTAGCCACAATGGCCGGCGCGTCGGCAGCACGGTCGGTGGTTGACGAAGAACTATCGGACATTGATCACGCTCCTGCGGTGAGTCAGCCAGCAGGCCAGCATCACCGTCACCAAACAAAACCCGCACGTCACCGCGAGGCAGCTCGCCAAGCTCGGCAGTGCGGCACTCACCGGAGCTGCTGCCAACAGCGGCGACATCAACCGCCGCAGGCCGGCCACTCCGTAAGTCAGCGGATTCAACCGCATCACCCACGACAGCCAGCCCGACTCCGGCACCGGAAAGAACGAACCAGACAATAACCACATCGGCATCAGAAACACGCTCATCAACGCATGAAACCCCTGCGTCGAATCCAACGACCACGCCATCGAGTATCCCAAAGCCGTCAGCGCGAATGCCACTAAGCTAAGAAAACCGATCATCGCCAGCCAACCGCCGAAAGTCAGTTGCCAACCGAGGCTCGGTGCCAGTCCGACGAACTGTAACAGCGGTCCGATCACCAAAAACAACGCCGCTTGAATCAGAGCCAACAGCGTCCCGCCCGTCAGCTTCCCCAACACCAGTGCCAACCGCGGCACAGGAGCCACCAGCACACCTTGCAGGAATCCTTCACGCCGATCCTCAATGATCGAGATCGTCGAGAAGATCGCCGTAAACAACACGATCATCACCGTCACGCCGGGGAAGAAATACTCCTGATAGGTCATCCCCACCGGAGCCCATTCCGGGGCCTGAAACGACCCACGCAATCCCGCTCCGAACAGCACCCAAAAGATCAACGGCTGCCCCAACGCTCCGACCATTCGCGTCCGCTGCCGAAAGAACCGCAGCAGTTCACGCCACGTCAGCGTCCAGATCGGCAACCAGTACGCGGATACCGATTCACGAGTCAACTTGTCGGACGAACTCGGTGCCATCAGGAAACTCAACAAATGCAAATCTGAAATCAAAAAGACGGGCGGCGGAAAATGAAGGGCGAAAAATGGGACAGCAGATTGATAGTGTTCTGCATGATTTTTCGCCCTTCATTTTTCGCCAGCTCCCTCTTCCTCCCAAAACCGATGCCCCGTCTTTGCAATGAAGACATCTTCCAGAGACGGCTTCCCCAACGACACCGAAGTGATCTCGTCCGGAAAGGCTTCGACCAAATCGCGCAGGAGCTCGTGTCCACGAGCTTGTTCGATCCGCAACGACTGGCCGAACAACTTCGGCTCGATCCCAAATCGTTCCGCGATCCGCTGCGACAATTGAGCCGGTTCCTCCGCCAAGATCGTCAGACAATCACCGCCAATCTCTGCTCGCAGTTCCGCCGGTGTGCCCAGCGCGACCAACTTCCCGCGATCCAATAGGCCGAGTCGATCGCATTTCTCCGCTTCCTCCATCAGATGCGTCGTCACGACGACCGTCACGCCATTCTCATCACGAAGTTGCAACAAGTAGCGCCACAGATCGTGCCGCGCGCCAGGATCGAGTCCCGTGCTCGGCTCGTCGAGCAACAGTAACTCTGGATCGTGCAGCATCCCTTTGGCAATCTCCGCGCGGCGCTGCAAACCTCCGGACAACGAATTGACCAAAGTGTGCTGGCGGTCGCTCAGTCCCAATTTTGCCAGCCGGTCCTCAATTCGATCCGCCAACATTCGCCCACTCAACCCGTAAAGATGCCCTTGATGAACGAGGTTCTCACGCACCGTCAGCCGCCGATCGAGACTGGGAGCTTGAAACGTGACGCCGATCCGCCGCCGCACTTCCGATGCGCTTGCCGCCACATCGAATCCCAAGACGGTCACTCGTCCGGACTGAATCGGCAGCAGCGTCGAGAGCACTCGGAAGAGAGTCGTCTTGCCACCGCCATTCGGGCCGAGCACTCCGAAGATTTCGCCGTGACGAATCTCGAAGGCCACACCACCAAGTGCCTGCCGCTCGCCGTAGGCATGAGAAAGTTCTTCGATACGAATCGCGGTCATCGTTGGAGTCCAGGCTTGAGCTTGCTTGGGGCCGTTCCTCCAGCAGCCAACAGGCGGGACTCCAGCGGGCGCACTTGATCGGAGTGTTTAATGTTCCGGCTTCGCCTCGGCGTGATGTGCGGCGCGAGCTTCGTGCTCCGCGAAGTCCTCAAGCTGCGGAACTTCCTGCGTGTAGTAGTGCTCGCCGACATCGGGCATCAACGCCAGCGGTAGCCCCAGCGCCAAAATCGTGGTCGGTGCGAGCAGCACGTATTTCCAAGCCCGCTCGAACTTCAGGTGCATGAACCAAGCCATCACGCACAGCGCCTTACACGTTGCCACCGAGAGCACGGCGACTACTTTGACGCCATACGGCAGATGGATCACGTCCGCCATGATCGAGATGAGCGTGAAGACGCACAATGCCCCAAAAATGACGGCGTACTTGGGATGTTCGTGATGCGAATGATCGTCGTGCATGACTCTTATCCTTGTAGGTCAGGCTTTCCAGCCTGACGCTTTTGTCTTTCGTGAATCACTATCTGCCGCCGCAGGGTCAGGCTGGAAAGCCTGACCTACAGGTCAAACGATGTAGAGCAACGGGAACAAGAAGATCCACACCAAGTCCACGAAGTGCCAATACAGCCCGCTGTTCTCCACGAAGTCATGCCAACCTTCGAGCGTCGGCTGCTTCAAGACGATGGCAAACAGCAACATGCCGATGATGACGTGCAGCGCGTGAAAGCCGGTCATCAGAAAGTAACATGACGCGAAAATGTTGCCGTACAGAATCGGATGCGGGTCATGCACTGAGTTGAAGACGAAGCCCCACTTTTCATCGGCCTTCAATCCAGTGAGCTGCTTCTCAATTTCTGCGAGCGGCACATTCTCGGATTGAATGTCCTTCTTCATCGCCTTGAACCGGCTGAACATGGTCGTCTTCGTGGGATCCTTCGCATCCGGTTCGTCGAACTCTTTGAACTCCTCAGCGGCGGCAACTTCCGCCGGCTTGCCCGACCCCATCAATTTTCCGGACGCATCGACCAACAACTTTCGGAGCTTGCCGGGATCGTTCGCAGGTTCCGGGATCTTCTCCACCGCCTTGAGAGACTTCGCCTTGCCGATCATTCGATCCAAATGCCAAGCGACCGCCTTTTCCGATTCCTTCAAGACTTTGTATTTGGCCTGCTGATCGTTCTCGGCCACGTGTCCCGGCAGAATGTCGTGGTCGATCTTGCCGTAGTACTCATACGACTTGATGCCCAAGAACACGAAGGCCAAGGCGAAGGTCCACTGCAAAAACTTACGAGCTTTTGTGAAGTCTTTCGCACCCATTGCTTCGTGAGCAACCACCACGAAGTAGCTCGACAGAATCAGCACGAACGTGTTGATGCCTCCGGCTGCGACGCGAATGTGCGTCACTTCCGGATCGGTCGGCCAGCCTTTGGAGCCCAGCCGCAGCACGATATAGGTGCCGATGAACGCCGTGAAGAACATGATCTCGGTGCCGAGGAACAGCCACATGCACAACTTGGAATTGGGAATGGCGATCCCCATCTTGATGGGCGGAACCGCGTGTGAAGGAGCGTGCGACATAGGATTAGTCAGTTGTGTTGAGAAAATGGAATTTGGGATCTGGTCATTCATTGGTCATTGGGTTTTGGACTTTGGGGATTTCTCAACTCAACAATCTCCAATGATCCCATGTCAAAGCCAGCAACAGCACCGGCAAGTACACCAACGAGAACCACAACAACTGCCGAGCGGTCTTAACCGACTCGGCCAGCAGAAAGCGAACAGAGAACGCGACGTAGCCCAAGCCGAGCAGCACCGCGATCAACGCAAACCAATCACCCGCCAGCGCCGCGTCTTTCAGCAACAGGCTGACCGGGATCAGCGCCAGCGCGTAGCCGACACACAACCAACCGGTGACTCGCGGAGCCGGCCGCGCCTGTGGCAGCATCCGCAAACCCGCCGCCGAATACTGCTCGCGGTACAACCAGGCGATCGCCAGGAAGTGCGGGAACTGCCAGACGAACAATGTCGCGAACAGCGCGAACGCACCGGCATTCAACTCGCCCCCCGCCGCAACCCAGCCAAGCACCGGCGGCATCGCACCAGGGATCGCGCCGATCGTTGTGCAAAGCGACGTGCGCCGCTTGAGCGGTGTGTAAACCACGACATACAGCAACAGCGTGACCGCCGACAACAGCGCGGTCAGGCCATTCACAAACCAAACTAAGTCCACGAGACCAACCATCGCCAACAGCAACCCGAACGACAGAACCTCGCTGGGCTGCAATCGGCCGCTGGGCAAGGCCCGGTTCGCCGTGCGAATCATCAGCCGATCCGAGTCTCGTTCCCACCATTGATTGAGCGCACTGCAACTCGCCGCGACCAGACCGATGCCAAACAAGGCATGCCCCAAGGTCGCGACCGACCATTCGGCGGTCGTGGCCAACATGAATCCCAGCGCGACCGTCATCAAACCCATCACCGCGATCCGCGGTTTCGTCAGCGAGAAATACTCACGCCAGCGCGGCGTCGCGTCCGTCCGCGATGCCAGCGTCGCGCTGAGTTCCATTGTGCCTTGTTGGTCGAGAACAACACTCATCGCACGGCCCCTCCCGCCAGCGTGGGGCAGGTTTCCAACCTGCCCGCGCCAGTCGTCAGGCCCGTGGCAGGTTGAAAACCTGCCCCACTGAGCCAACTTAATCGCAGCACACGCGCCGCCAACTGTATCGACATCATCAACACAAACATCGCCGCCACGGCGTGAGCCGTGCGGAAGAGAATCTGTTCTGGAGCCTGCTGTACCGCCACGTAACCAGTCGGAGGAAACCCAAACCGAGTCACCCAAGCACCGGCTCCCAAAACCAACTGGACCAGTAAGACAAACAGCAATCCAATCGCCGCCGAACGCAGCCAAGCTACACAGGATCGGCAACTCACAACGATCACTGCCACGGTCAACACGGTCGCCAGGATCGCGCCTGCCAAGTGCTCGTGCAGCGCGAAGCCGAGATGCCGGACCAAACCGCCGAGCAACGACTGGCCAAATACCACCAACGGCGTCGCGATGGCGAGGAATCTCAAGCTGCTGGAAACCGCGTTGCCCGAACCCGCGAATCGTTCGCCGCTCATCCACTTCGATCCGGTCACGAGTGCGAACACGGTGATCGTCACAAAGATCAGCGAAGCGAACAGGCCATGCACGAGTGCGGCGACCCGCGCGTCGGCGATCACTCGAAATCCACCCAGCAGTCCTTGGAACACGACCGCAGTCAGAATTCCGATTGCCAAGCCTCGCACCCAGGTGCGTGACTCGCGTTTGAGCGTAAGGACGACCAGGCCGATCGAAATCAGGCCGATCAAACTGCCGGCCAAACGGTGTCCGTGTTCGACAAACTTCTCGCGGTTCGCGTGAAAGTCCCTCAGCCACGGATACAGAAACATGTTCTGCCCGTCGGAGGTCGGCCAATCCATAAACGCCATGCCGGCATCCAGCGACGTGACGAGCGCACCCATCCCGATTGGCAACAACGCGACCGTCGCCGTCAAGACGGCGTAACGATGCAGCCAGCGATCTGGGATGGAAATGAGCATTGAGCCTTCGTAGCCCGACTCTCTGAGTCGGGAGCAGCAACAGTCGCCCGACTCGGAGAGTCAGGCTTCGGTCGCGGAAATTCGCTAGTGATGACCCGCCCCCGCGTCACCTTCGGGCTTCTTCTTACCCTTGGGCGGGTCAGTCTGCATCCAGTGGTCTTCGTCCGGGTGATTGGGATTCGAGTACTCATACGGGCCGCGATAGCAGACCGGCGGAACGTCGAAGTTGCCGTGGCCCGGAGGCGACGGAGCGAACCATTCCAGTCCATTCGCGCCCCAGGGATTACGGCCAACCTTCTCGCCACGGAACCAACTCGTGCCGAAGTTGTAAAGCAGGAAGAACTGGGCGACACCCATGATGATGGCCGAGACCGTGATGAACTGGTTCAGCGGCATCAGGTGTTCGAGGTACGGGTGGATGTAGGGGTCGGCGTAACGTCGCGGGAAGCCGGCGATCCCCAGCATGTGCATCGGGAAGAAGGCTCCGTTGAAGCCGACAAAGGTCAGGAAGAAATGCCACTGGCCGAGCGTCTCGTCCATCTTCCGACCGAACATTTTCGGATACCAGAATTGAATCGCTCCGAAGACGCCGAACAGCGTCGTGCCGAACACGATGTAGTGGAAGTGAGCCACGATCATGTAGGTGTCGTGGAAGTAGATGTCGACCGGCACGGCGGCCATGAAGAGGCCGCTCAAGCCGCCGACGATGAACATCGAGATGAATGCCGCGCAGTTCAGCGTGACCGTGTTGAATTGCAAACGGCCGCCCCAGATCGTGCCGATCCAGTTGAAGACTTTCACGGCGGATGGCAACGCGATCATGATCGTGGAGAGCATGAACGTCATGCCGAGGGCCGGGTTCATGCCGCTGGTAAACATGTGGTGGCCCCACACGATGAAGCCCAGCCCGGCGATCGCGGACATCGAAAACACCATCGGCTTGTAGCCAAACACCGGCTTGCGACACATACAGGCCAGCATGTCGCTGACCATCCCCATCGCCGGCAGCAGCATGATGTAAACGGCCGGGTGCGAATAGAACCAGAACAAGTGCTGCCACAACAGCGGCTGTCCGCCACCGACCGTCGGGTCGGCGTTATTCACAACCAAGCCGGACGGAATGAAGAAGACGGTATGAATCCCTTCGAGCCAGCCCCCAAAATCCAACCGGTCAAAGACCAGCATGAAACCTGCCGCAGTGAGCACTGGCAGAGCGAAGGCTTGGAGAATCGCTGTGATCAACATGCCCCAGATCGTCAGCGGCATGCGAAACAGTGTCATGCCCGGAGCACGCATATTGATGATCGTCGTCATGTAGTTCACAGAACCCATCATCGACGACACACCCACTAACGTGACCCCCAGGAGCCAATACGTTTGAGCGGACCCCGACGATGGTGCGGCGGCTCGGATGTCGGACAGCAGTGGGTAGGAAGTCCATCCCGCGGCGGCTCCTCCGAAGTAGAAGCTCAGTCCGAAGCAAGCGATCGCCGGGATCATGAACCAATAGCTCAACATATTGAGCACCGGAAAGGCCATGTCGTCGGCCCCGATCATCAGCGGAATCAAGAAGTTGCCGAACGCTCCCGCCAGCACCGGGATGATGACCAGGAAGATCATCACCGTGGCATGCATGGTGAAGAGCATCGTGTAGAACTCGGGCGAGATTTGTCCGCCCGCCTCGGCGAACATCGGCCCGAAGAACGGCATCGCGGTCCACGGGAACGCGAGCTGCCACCGCACGCCCAACGCCAACGCGCCGCCGACCATCAGCATCAGCAGCGTTGTGAACAGGAACTGCATCCCGATCATCTTGTGGTCGGTCGAGAACACATACTTCTTGACGAACGACAACTCGTGATGCCCGTGGGCACCGTGAGCGTGTTCATGATCGTGCCCGTGTTCCAGGGCGACTCCCGAGGCACTCATGTTATTCATCCTTCTTGGCCACAGCGCTGGGCGTCGCATGGCCGTCGTAGTTTTGATCCGCTCGCAGTTTCTGGAGATAAGCTTGGAACTCGACTTCGCGTTCCGCAATCAATTGAGCGCGCATCTTGTAGTGGCCCCAACCGCAGAGTTCGGCGCAGGTGAGGTCAAAGTTGCCTTGTTTCTTTGGCTCGAACCAGATGGGGATGATCTGGCCGGGGACCGCGTCTTGTTTGACTCGCAAGTGCGGCAAAAAGAAAGAATGCTGCACGTCGTCGCTGCGCAGGTTAATCATCACCGGGCGGCCGATCGGCACATGCAAGTCGTTGACCGTGTAGAGGTCATCCGGTTGCGGCTTGAGCTGTAGCTTTTTGGGTTTGCCATGTTCGTCCAAGCCGGGATAGCGAATCCGCCACTCAAACTGCCGAGCGGTCACCTCCGCCACGGGAGCGTTCAGTGCCTCCTTCGGGAAGAAGGACTGCACGCGGAACAACGCCCACACATCCATTTGATAAAGCGCAAGGAACAACAAGATCACCGACGGTACGACCGACCAAATCACTTCCAGACTATGGCTGCCGTGAGTGAACCACGAACGCTCTTCCTGGCTGTGCGATGCACGCCACAGGACATATCCCAAGGCGACCTGCGTTCCGACGAACACAGCCGTGACGATGATCAAAATCAGGTAAAATAGGTTGTCGATCCGCTGCCCCAGTTCGGTGACCGAAGGCCCCGGAAACCACCAATTGAACTGCGGCGAGACCGCGGAATAAATCACCGCGGCAATCGGCCAGAAGATAAAGAAGCCACACCAAAACTTGCGCACGGTTGAAACTCCAGTGCTTTCGCTTGCTCGGTCCCACACGGGCGTGAGAACGAGGCCATGCTTGTTTGAGCCTGTCGGTCTGAACGCCACCGACCTTGTGTCGGTGGTTCCCGCGCTTCTGCACTACGCGAATGTCTCGGCGTTTTCTGTAGTGCAAAAGCGCGGGAACCACCCTGACAAGCAGAGTGGCGGATTTAATCGACAGTCTCGTTAATTCGCGTGTCCCTTTTCACCCGACTGCCCCGCGATGCTGTGAGCGGGGGCAGCCTTCGGAGCGGGGGACTCGAACGGAATCGACAACACGTAATTGACCAAGTCCCAAATCTCATCGGACTTGATCGTTTTGGGGGCACCTGGCATGGGCGTCCCTTTGATCCCTTGCGTGATCCGGCGATAGATGTCGATGGGCCGCCGGCCACCCCGATAAATTCCGCGAGTCAAATCGCGCGGCTTGACCGGCTGATCCCAATCATCAAACAAACCGGGAGTCGGGTACAACTCGCCGGTTCGCAGGTTCTTCGCAACGTCCTCGGTCTGAGCCCCGTTTCCCTTTGCGGCCAAGCCGTGACAGTTCACGCAGTTCGCGACCTTTCCGTAGAAGAGATCCTTGCCTCGTTTCCGAGATTCCGGTGAGTCCGCCACACGAGCCACTTCGGGGATGATCGCCGCGCCCTCTTCTTCGGCGGCAGTCCATTTGTCAGTCAGATCCCCCGCGACTTCATCGACCAGCGCCGACAGTCCCGACTTCACGAATTCCTTCAGTTGCGTGTCGATCTGCTTTTCGATTTCGCTTTCCTTGCCGCCGGATTCCTTGGCTTCTTTCTTCGCGCGGTCAGAGGCGTACTCATCCTTGAATTGTCCCAGCAACTGCCACTCGACCTCGCCGCGCATGGCCAGCCAGCGAACGTATTCGATGATCGCCGCCAATTCGCCATCCTTGAGCATCGGCACAAACGCCGGCATGTAAGTTCCCGGAATCCCTTGGGCGACGATCCGCCGCAAGTCGTCACGAGTCGCTTTGCCCGCGGGGCCGGCGGTGGACGTGAACTTGAACTTCCCTTGCCGATAGTCGCGAGGTCGTGGATTCAAATACTTCGCCGTCGGGCCATCGCCATCGCCGCTGACTCCGTGGCAGTGCTGACAATGCCGCGCATACAGCTTGCGGCCATGCCGCAGCACGTTGCCGCCCGTGACAAATAGATCGCCGACAACAGGAGTGATTTCCGACGACGACATTTCAAAAGTCTTCGTCGTGCCATTGAAGGAGGTCAAAGAAATCGACTTCCCTTGATTCGCTCCGGAAATCAGCAGCAATTCGGTTCCTGCAAACTCAGCGGCATCGAAACCGGTCAGGTCCGCCGTCTCCGCATTGAACTCCACCGTTAAGGTCTGTTCTTCGATCGCGGTGATCTTGCCTTCGGCGCGGCCGTACTTCACCGGCAGCTTCAACCAGGCCACGCTGCTGAGCGGAGTTCCAAAATGTTCTTCCAAGGTCGTCTTAACGACAGCGCGGGCTTTCCGATGAACCGGCTTGGCGAGCGTGGAGTTCTCGACGAATCGCATTTGCGATGCGTCCCCGCCACATCCCGCCAATGCGCAGGCCAGCCCGACGATCAACGATTGCCAACGCACGCTCACGGAAACATCCTCCGGTTCAACGTAGGTTGGGCATTCCTGCCCGACCCACCCACGGCGGGCAGAAGCGCCCGTCCTACACAACTACAGTCCAAACTTCGCGGCATCCTCGGGGATGTCGACAGGCTTCATGTCCCCCTTCACGGAGACCTTGTATTTACTTTCGAGGAACCCACCCTTACCGCCGTCCGCTCTCTCATGCCAAATCTTGAACTGGTAGTCTCCGGCCGGCAGGTTCTCGATCTTGAAGTTGCCATCCTTGTCCGTCACTGCTCCGAACGGATGATCGATCGGCAGATGATAGGCGCTCATCCAAGCATGGAAGTCGCACTTCACACCAACCGGCACTCTCTCTGGCTTTTTATAGACGATCGTCTCGCCGACTCGATTCTTCCCGCCGACGGTCGCATTGTTCTGATCGTTCTTGAGCGGAAAGTTCTTCGTATTATGTGGTATGCCATCGTCGTTAGTGATCTGAATGGGCTGCCCGACCTGACAAATCAGCGCGTGAGTCAGGAAGGTGCAATTCTTTTGGTCAAACATAATCGGCTCAGTGCGTGGAGTCACATTGAAACCAGCCGGAGCCTTATCGAGATAGAGGAAGACATTGGCGATGCCGTTATCAGCCCCGATCAGCAAGGTCTCGTCCATGATGGCCCCGGATGCCGAACAGATATCCGCTTCCTTCGGAGCCTTCCCTTTTTCGTACATTACCTTGGGCGATGGTGCTGCTCCCTTCAAGACGACTCGACCAGAGAATGTTCCCGGTGCGCCGGAGGCGACTACGGGCCCTTCACTCGATGTGCCAGGTTCTTTGGTCGCCCCCGAAGCGTCAGCCAATTTGATTCGTACGGACGGTTCGGCGTAAGCGCCTGTGTCAAGTTTTCCACAGCCAGACAGGCCGCAGAGACTCAGAGTTGAAAGAGGCAAACCACACAGGATTCCGGAGACCAACGTTTTCGTGCGACTGAATTGCGTCTTCATTATTTGGCACCTCCGTCACCCGACTTGGCATCGTCGGGCTTTGCGTCAGCCGCCGGAGCCGCCGCCTGCGCTTCGGGCAACTTCCCTTCGCGTTCCATCAACCGAGCGTAGTTAAACAAGGCGTCACGGACCGCGATCGTTTGATCCGTCGCGTTGCCGCCCAGAATGGGTTCAAACTGTTTTTGATTCGGTGGAAAGTTCACCGGCATCGACGTGTGCGGCGTGAGGAAGCTCGGTTTGAGCAACCACAGCGTGGCCCAATCGGGACGCAGGCGATTTTGCACGTGTTCCAAATTCGGGCCGCGAATGTCCTTCTTCGGGTCGAGCGACTTGTAATCCCGGCCGCCGAACTCGTGGCAACCCGCACACAATCGAACCCCCGCGACGCGCCACGATTCCTGCAAATAAGTCCCCGGACGATCAGGATACTTCTCGTGATACTTCTCGTTCATGTCCGACACATACGCCGGCTGACGCTGCGGGATGTCCTGGTACGGGAACGGAGCACCGTCATAGGCCGCGAAGTAATTGGCCAACGTCTGAGCTTCCGCGTCGGTCATGTTGAACTTCGGCATTCGCAACACGGTCGTATGGCGAATCTGGTACGGGTTCTTCAGGAACGAATACAGCCAAGGGGTCTGCACCTTGATCCCTTCGAGATACAGCGGCGGAGGTGCATCCTGCCACGCACGGTCGCGACTCTCTTCCTGTTTAATTCGCAACAGATCTTCAGACAACCATTCCGCGAACGCACCACCTCGTGACGGTTTTCTGTTGACGATTTGCGTCTCGTTAATGGACATGGTCGAACCGGGAAACTTCACCTTGCCATCGACGCTCAAAGTTTCCCAGAGCTTGTAGCCGTAGTCGCGTTCCTCGATGTCAGCCTTCGGATCTGGTAGTGAATTGACGAGTCCGCGGAACGTCACCACCGGCAACACTTCTTGCGTATCACCGCGCTTCACGGTGTGAGTCATCTTCGTCAGCCCATTGCGAGCCGGCTTCAGCTTCAACAACCATGCGACCGCTTCGGGATGATCCGTCGGTGCCAACTCCGTGGCATCAAAGTCAGGCCGCGGCGGGGACGTTTCATTGTCTTTGACGAGATTGATGCCGTAGGAAATCTCCGGCAGGTCGATGAGATGGCAGCCGGTGCAATTGAATTTCTGCAGCAGCTTCTCCCCTTCGGCCTTCGCGAGTTCAGCCCCCTTCGGACGGTACTGATACTTTTCGGCCGGCGGCCGAGCCACGAGGCCCAACACGAACGTCGAAATCGCTTCGATCTCCTGCTCTTTGAGCGGGAACTTGGGCATCCTCAGTCGTTCGTCATAAAACTTGGTCTCGGTCTTTTCGTAGTCGTAGCTGCGCGGATCGCGAAGCTTCTGCCAGATGAACCCGGGCCGGCCATGATGCAGCAAGCTCTCATAGAAGAAGGCGGCGCTGAGTTCCTGATCTTTCTGTTCGTGACTGTCGTAGTCGCCGGTCGCGGCGTTCTTGATCGCGTTTTCCACGCGTGTCTTGGTCGACTTGATCTTACTACCTTCTGGTTCGCCGTGATGGTGCAGGTATTCTTCGATGTGTTCGGGAGCCAGCCGGGACGGGTCTTTGAGACCCCAATCCTGTAGCGCCGTGCCGATCGGGCGAGCGGTCTCGAAGTTCGCGATATCGTGGCAGCCGTAGCAGCCGTAACGCGAGATCGTCACGCGGCCGAGGTAATTCATCTTCCGTTTGCGCCAGTCTTCGTCTGTGATCTCCCCGCCAGCTTGCTCCGGAACGAGTTCGATTTCATCCCCCTTCACGGTCTCGCGAGCATACGGGTACTTGCGGGATGACATGACTTGCTTCGCCTGCGCCGGCGTCACGGTCTTACGACGCCACAACAACATTTCGACGAGCTCATTCAGTTCCTCGTCAGACACGTCGATGGTCTTGTACTCCTCCGTTTTACCGGTGAGCAGATACGCCGCGATGTCGGCGGCTGGGTCAACGAGCACATCTTTCTGAGTGGCGGGTTCTTTCTGCGTAGCAGGTTCGATAAACAGATTCGGCATTTTGGTCCGCGGATGATGCCGTTCCGGATTGCGAATCCAGGTGTAGAGCCAATTGAAACCATCAACTCCCGGCTTGAGTTTCGCGGCCACCTTGGTGAGGTTCGGGCCGAACTCGGCCTTCGAACCTTTGAACCGATCCGAGTCGTGGCTATGGCACGCCAAGCAGCCTTTTTGCGAGAAGAACGTTTCACCGCGCTTCGCATCCGGCTGATAGCCTGCCGGCGGAGAGTCGTACTTCAATTCCTGCGAGTTATCGAACAGGTACTGCGCGAGCGCGGCAAGCTCGAGTTGCGAATACTTCTGTCCGTCGCTGTCATCGTTGTTCGACAGGTGGAAAAACTGCGGCATGCTGGTCGTCGGGCGGAACCGTTTCGGCTCTTCGGTCCAATGCGTCAACCATTCGCGAGTCGTCTTGCTGGCGATGTGCCGCAAGCTGGGACCGACCTTTCGTTCCGTTCCGGCAACCGCCTTTGGGTCGTCGGCAATCTTCCTTTTTTCCTCGACGACAATCTTCCTTATTTTCTCATCGGCAATCTCATTGATTTGCTCGTCGGACATCAGTTCGACGCGCAGGTCCGGACCAACCGGCTTTCCGGCGTCGAAGCCATTGATATCGTGGCAGCCGAAGCAGCCGTACTTCTTAATGAGTTGCCAGCCTTGATAAGCCTTCGGAGCAGTCGCTCCGAATTTTGTGTTCTGTCCCAGTTCGACGACCGAGTGATGGCACTTCAAGCACGCCGAATCACGCAGCCGAGCCGGCTGCATCGGATATTCCCAGAAGTGGTTGTTGAACCAAGCGAACCCGTGCTCCCATTCGTGAGCCTGATGCGGATCGTTCGG
>CAMDEA010000047.1 GCA_945893045.1 Planctomyces sp. SH-PL62 | reverse complement strand
GTTCAAGGAGTCGATACGCGCGCGATCGTGTGGCACTTCAGCGCCGTGTCGTTGATCTTCGCGAGCCTGGCGATGGGTTTGATCGAAAGCCCCATGCCGGTCGAGCCGCAACCGCGCACCTGGCTAAGCTGGGTCGAACTCTTCGGCGTCGGCGCGTCGGCGACCGTCGGTCAGTTCTGCCTGACCAAAGCCTTCACGCTCGGCGTTCCCTCGCGAGTCGCCGTCGTCGGCCTCTCGCAGGTCGGCTTCGCGCTGATCTTCGAACTGATCTTGGAGAACCGCGACTACAACAAAGCCTCACTGCTGGGCATGTTGTTGGTGCTCGCGCCGACCGCCGTTCTGTTGCTTCGCCGCCACGACTCTGAGCCGGCGCTGCCAATACAAGACAGTTGAGGTCGAACGGAAAATCTCAGCAGCGGGCCGGCCGGTAGAGACTTCACTTCCCGATGAACCAAGAACGTCCGGCCCGGCTGCTGCAACGATTGGTTCGACTCAGGTTATCCGCGATGCCTCTTTTTTCGGTCAATGGGTATCGAAGTCGTTGAACCGCGCCTCGGTCGCCACGGCCACATAGATCTCCAACAGCGCCTGGCGGGTCGGGTCTGGTTCGTGGACGTACCTTACGATCATCTCCCGAATCCGGCTCTTCGCCCGTTCATACTCGGCATTGAATACAGCGTCGGCCAGCAGCGCCTTGCGCGACCCGGTTTGTGTGTAAGTGGCCTTCCTGCCCGTTACCTCGCGGGCGATCAACCAGGCGAACGGACAGTCGGGCGCTGTGCTGAAGTGGTTGCGAATCCGCACAGCGATCCGTCTCTTGGTACGGCCTGCGTAAAGGTGGGTCGCACCCTCCGAGAACAGATACACTCCACCAACGGGTGTGTCACTTGGAATCTCACGGGCAACGACAGGTCGCATCGCAAGGAGCGCCTCGTATTTAGCGTGCAACGTGTCAGCCAGATTCCGAAATTGCTCGTTCATTGTAGTGCTGCCCAACGCCTAAGTTCAGCAGCGGCCGCCCCTCGAAAGGCGGAATGCCGCGCAACCAACGCAAGAGGGCGGCCGTCTGCTGCAACGTCTGGTTCGGCGTCTTGACTTCCGCTAGCGCCGCACCATAACCGCCACCGCACCGAGGAGCAGCGCCACGCCGACGAGGATTGAGACCACGATATACACGGTCAGGGCGGCTTCGCTCATCCCGACCTGGGTGCGATAGGGATCTTGGCCCAGGTCGGCGTCACGCTGACGGCACTCGGTTGATCGACGGAGCCGCGCCCTCGAGTTGTCCAGCTTCTCCATCAGTTCCCAACCGGCGCGGGCTTCCTCGTCCAGCGCGGCGCGGAACCAGGCGGGGTCCTTGAATGCCCCGGTGGCGCTGCGGAGGATCTTGTATTCGATTGCCCCGGAGGGGTCGGTGTTCATGAGGGTCATTTCTTCCTCCTCCTGCTCCCGCCTCCGCCGCGCGGCCGCGGCGGCTGCTGCTGCCGACATAGTTGCCTCCACGCTCTTCGACGCCGAACCGTTAAGTGAGCCACACGCGGCCTCTCACGATCTGGTCGCAGGCACGGTCACTTGGAAACGAGGCATAGAGTGCCTGTTTTCCGTGGGAAAATCAAGAAGGCCAACATTGACGGCTCGATCGCATTTCGGTGATCGGCCGCACGCAGCCTATTTCCATTTCGATGGCGTGCAGCCTATTCCATAACTAGGCGGCACGACGCCATCAGAGGATTGGAGCACGGTCGTTGGTTGGGCCACCCGGACGATCGGGAAGGGAGTCGATATTGAGTTCCATCTCGCGGACGCGGCGTGATGACTCAAACTGAACGGTTTTGTTTTTGTCCCGTCAGGGACCGTTGAAAATAGCCCAGCACTTCGGTGCTGGGGATGCGATGCGGCTGCACGACTTGAGTCCCGGCAGGGACGACAGAAATGCTCGGCCAATTTCTGTCGTCCCTGACGGGACTTCACACACTCGTCCCACCTTTTCCCAGCACTGACGTGCTGGGCTATTGTCGAGACGTCCCTAGCGGGACTCAAAAACCACTCCGTTTGAGTGAGATGTTTAACCGCTACGCCATCGGCGTGCGCGCCCACGCCGATGGCGTTGGGGTTAAACGGCAACCGTTTCATTGAAGGCCGTGCGAGGTATAGCGCAGCAATTCGCTTCGCAATCGAGCGGCTTTCAGAAGGACCACGCAACTTCCCGAATGCGTGATCTCGCCGCGCATCACCATCTCGACGGCCTCGGCGAATGGCACGCGCAGGCGGCGGATCGTTTCGGTGCCATCGGGAGTCGCCTCGACGAACGTCAGACCTTCCGCCAGAAACAACGTGATCGGCGCGAGCGCCTGCGACGTGAGCGGATCGACGAACCCCAGCGGCGTCCAACGCGAGGCGACGAGACCAACTTCCTCCCGCAACTCGCGAGCGGCCGCGGTCTGCCAGTCTTCGCCGGATTCCACGCCGCCGCTGATGACCTCGATCGCGCGTCGCCCCTGAGCGTAATGAAACTCCTCCGTCAGAAAGACGAATCCCTCCGCATCGAGCGGCAAGACTGACACGCCGTCCTTGAACCGCGTGATCGTGTGCGACCCCGGCTTTCCATCCGGCCGAATCACGTCGTCCTTCGTCAGCCGCACCCACGGGTCGCGATAAATCTCCTGAGTCCCCAGCACTTGCCACGGCCCGTGCCATTTTGTCGGCGGTTGCGGATTCATCTCACGTGCCCCTTGATCCTGCTGTACCCCGAATTGATCGTCGTCACATTCCTGCGGTTCATTCGCGCTCCACTCAATTCGCGCGGCGACGAACGGACGGCCGCGCGAATTGAGTGGAGCGCGAATGAGGAACAGTCTCTTGGAAAGGAGTCTCGTCTCAAAGGATGGAATCGGAAATGGTCATCCTTCGTTTCGTCACATCTTCGTTTGCGACACCTTCGGTCTTGCACGTTGGCGGTGACTACGAAAAGCTATCAGCCACTCCAACCAAGGCGGCAAGATGATCGAAACGCTTACGCACACGCGACGCCAGTTGCTGCGAGCCTCCGCTGGCGGCGGATTCGGGTTGTCGTTGTCAGGCTTGTGGCGTGCTCAGGCTGTGGCCGAGACGAACGCGGCGGCAGCGAAGATTCGAGCGTGCGTGGTCGTTTTTTATTACGGTGGTCCTAGTCACCTCGACACGTATGATTTGAAGCCGAATGCTCCGGCGGATGTGCGTGGAGAGTTCCAGCCAATCGCGTCATCGGCACCGGGTGTGATGGTCTCCGAGCATCTGCCACGCATGGCGAAGGTGATGCACAAGGTGGCCGTCGTGCGGAGTGTGAATCATCAGAATCGGCTGCACGATTCGGCTTCGACCGAGATGCTGACCGGACGGCAATCGCCACAAGGGGACCGCGAAGAGTTCGCTCCGATCCCGCAGTTCTATCCGTGCGTTGGATCAACTTGCAGCTACCTCTGGCATGCGCGGGGGCTGGACGTGCCGCATGCGCAGTTGCCGTTCATGTTTCACAACGTCGTCGATGTGCCGTGTCAGGGTGGCGGCTTCCTCGGTTCGGCGTTTGATCCGTTACAGATATCGGTGGATGTCGAGAAGCGGGCCTATCGAGCTGGCTCGCTGACGCCACCCGATGGACGGACCTTCGCCAGCGTGGATGATCGACGGCGATTGCTCAGCGTTCTCGAAAGCGAACTGGCCGCGAACACTTCGGCCGAGCGGCGCTGGCGGTTGTTCTACGACAAGGCGTATTCGTTGCTCGGTTCCGAGACGCTGCGGCGAGCGCTCGATCTGTCGGCCGAGACACAGGCGACTCGCGATCGTTATGGATTCAAACCGGCCGAGGCGATCAACGGAGACACCAGCCAATCGGCGATGGCCGAGGGTCGGCCGATGCGCGGACAGAACTTGCTCATCGCGCGGCGGTTGGTCGAGGCGGGGGTGCCGTTCGTCAATGTCTTCGACTTCCGCCAGCAAGGTCAGAACTGGGACGCGCACGCCAACAATTTCTTCCACCACAAGAATTATCTCTTGCCGCAAACCGACCAAAGCCTGTCGGCGCTAATCGAGGACTTGGACCAACGCGGGCTGCTCGATTCGACGCTCGTTGTCGCAATGGGCGAGTTCGGCCGCACTCCGCGCATCAACGCGAACGCTGGTCGCGATCATTGGCCGGATTGCTATTCGGTGCTGCTGGCCGGTGGTGGAGTGAAAGGCGGATGCGTTTACGGATCGAGCGATCGGCTAGGCGCGTATCCCGAAACGAATCCGGTCAGCCCGGCTGATCTCACCGCCACGATCTTCTGGCGCTTCGGTATCGATCCCATGACCGAGATTCACGACGCGATCGGACGACCCCATCGCATCTCGGATGGTCGGCCGATTCGTGAGTTGTTCGGGGCGACTATTTGAAAAAACGCCACGGGGCTTGTCCCAGTGGTTCCCGCGCTCTGCAGCTACCGATCAACGGAAATTGGTAGCTGCAGAGCGCGGGAACCACCCCGACAAGCGGGGTGGCGTGATTCTTTCATCGCTTTGATGGAACCACACCATGCCACGTCCAGTTCGCATCGGCAACGCTCACGGCTTCTGGGGCGACCGCATTGAGGCGGCTGCCGAGATGCTCGCGGCCGAGCCGGACTTGGATTACGTGACGCTCGACTTTCTGGCCGAAGTGTCGATGTCGCTGCTGGCCGTGCAACGATCGCGAGATCCGAAATCTGGTTGGCCACGCGATGTTGTCGAGGTCGTGCGGTCGCTGATTCCATATTGGCTCGGTGGCGGACGCTGCCGGCTGATCACGAACGGCGGCGGCTTGAACCCGTTGGCCTGCGCTCAAGCTTGTCAGCAAGTGTTGCTCGAAGCGGGCTGTGGCGATCGAGTCATCGCGATCGTGGATGGTGATGATGTTTTGGAACCGCTCCGCGCTGAAACCGTTGATGCTCTGCTGCGGCACAACCTCGACACGGGCGAACCGCTGAGTTCCGTACGCGAACGACTCGTCACGGCGAACGCCTATCTGGGAGCACAGCCGTTGGCGGAAGCACTGTCGCGTGGCGCGGACATCGTCATCACGGGGCGCGTGGCTGATCCGAGTTTGACCGTCGCGGCGTGTGCTCACTTTCACGGTTGGGCGTGGGACGATTGGCCGCGTTTGGCCGGAGCGACCATCGCCGGGCACTTGATCGAGTGCGGCACACAGGTCACGGGGGGCATCTCCACCGATTGGCTGAGCGTTCCGAACGTGGACCGGATCGGCTTCCCCATCGTAGAGGTGGCCGAGGATGCCAGCTTTTTCGTCACGAAGCCGCGCGGCACGGGGGGTTGGGTGAATGAGCAGACGGTCAAAGAACAACTCGTCTATGAAATCGGAGATCCTGGTGCGTATCTCTCCCCCGATGTGACCGTCTCGTTTCTGTCGTTGCAGGTCTCAGAGGAAGGTTCTGATCGCGTGCGTGTGAGTGGAGCTGTTGGGCGACCGGCTCCGGCGACATACAAAGTCAGCGCGACCTATCGAGGCGGCTTTCGGGCTGCCGGAGAACTGACGATCTGCGGAGTTGATGCAGTCGCGAAAGCTCGTCGCGCCGGCCATGCCGTCCTGGAACGGCTGCGGCACGACGGCGCGACGTTTCGCGAATCCATTGTCGAATGTCTCGGCGCGGGAGCCTGTGATCCGCGCAGAATGACCGATGAAGCGAGCAATCATCTGACCGAAACGGTTTTGCGCATCGCTGTCGCTGATGATTCGCGCGACGTGGTCGAGCGATTCTCGCGCGAGTTGATGCCGCTGATCACCGCCGGACCTCCCGGCACGACTGGCTACGCGGCCGGTCGCCCGCGCGTGCAACCGGTGTTTCGCTATTGGCCCTGTTTGATCGAGCGGGATGGCATCACGCCGCGCGTCGAAGTCCTTCCGTCATCAGCGGTGCAGCGGCGGCAGGATTCTGTGAGCGGGATGGCGCTAGCCACCGGTGACGCGGAGTCGGTGTCCCGTGTCATACCGGCGGCTAGCGCCGTGCCGCTCACGAATTCGGGGCTTCGGTCACGGTTGGGCGACATCGCCACGGCTCGCAGTGGCGACAAAGGGATTCATGCCAACATCGGCGTGATCGCTCGACGAGCTGGCGACTTTGATCGACTGTGTCGCGAAGTCACCGTCGAACGAGTCGCCGCACATCTCGGCATCGACGACCTGGACCGAGTCCAACGCTTTGAACTTCCCAATCTCGGTGCATTGAACTTTGTGATTCGCGGAATCCTCACCAACTCGCTGCGTGTGGATGCTCAGGGCAAGACGCTCGGACAAGTGTTGTTGCAGATGCCGCTCACGTAGGTCAGGCTTTCCAGCCTGACTTTCAGGTGTCGATGGGCGATCCTGGTCAGCCTGGAAAGGCTGACCTACCTCGGAGGAACAGGCCATGAGCGATCCCGTGCTGCTTGTTGAATGCCCTGATGACACGACTGCGCTGCTGACGCTCAATCGGCCGGAGCGGCGCAACGCGCTAACGATCGAGCTGATGGAGGCACTCTGCGAAACGCTCGATGTCCTGGCGACCGAGCCACGTCGTCGGCTGGTGATCTTGAACGGAGCCGGACCCGCATTCTGTGCCGGGCTCGATTTGCAGGAGTCCGCCGATGCAAGCACTGCCGAGCATGGTGTGGAATGGGTCGCGCGCACGTTGCAAACGTTGTCGCAGAGTCCGCTCGTGACAATTGCGGCCGCTCACGGAGCGGCCTTTGCAGGTGGAGCCGGTTTGCTGTCGTGCTGTGACTTCGCGATTGGGACTCCTGACTTGCGAATCGCGTTCCCCGAAGTGCGGCGCGGATTGGTTCCAGCTTTGGTGGGAGCGATTCTGCAAGACCGCTTGCGTGACGCCGATCTGCGCGAGCTGTTCTTCATCGGGGTAGCCATCAACGCCGAGCGAGCGCAGGCGATGAGACTTTTACATCGCATCGTGCCTTCGGATCGGTTGCTTGATGAAGCTCGTGCCCTGGCCTCGACGATCCTCCTGGGTGCGCCGGATGCCGTCCGTCAGACCAAGCAATTGCTTCAGGAACTCCCTTCCACCGCACCATCGCAGCGACTCGTGCAGGCTCTGGAATTCCACAAGCGCGCTCGGGCGAGCGACGAGGCCCGTGAAGGCATTGCCGCGTTCTTCGAGCACCGTGCTCCGAATTGGAAATAGGCCAGACGTGGATGCTCGCCTCGAAAAAGTGAGATAACGGCGATCGGTATTCGACTCACGGCGTTCGGCCAGGCAGATGAAATGAAGAACTTACCAGCCGTATCGACGTCGCTGAGGCTGATTGACACTCTTTGGGTGACTCATACAATCGCCCGTTTTCCTCCGGGCATTTCAGGGGTTTTCTCGTGGATGAAGCGATCCGAAAAGCTGATGTGCTGATCGAGGCACTGGCTTGGATTCGCCGGTTCCGCGGTAAGCATGTCGTCATCAAGCTGGGTGGCAGTGCGCTCGAAGAACACGACGCTGTGCGCAGTTTTTTGACCGATGTGATCTTTCTGCAATCGGTCGGACTGCGGCCGATTCTGGTGCATGGCGGCGGCAAAGACATCGACAAAGCGATGGCGACTGCGGGCATCACGCCCCGCAAAGTCCAAGGCCGGCGGTACACCGATGAGGCGACGCTGGAGATCGTGGCTCAGGTGTTGGCCGGAGACATCTGCGGTGGGTTGGTGGCGGAGATTCGACGGCAAGGGGGCAATGCCATCGGGCTGAGTTATCGGACTCAGAATTGCCTGATTGGCAAGAAGCTCGAATTGCCGAGCAGCGACGGGCCGGTCGATCTCGGCTTCGTCGGTGAGGTGATCGACATCGACCGAGGTTTTCTGGAAGACGTCTGCGCGGCGGGGATCATTCCGGTGATTCCGTCCGTTGCGTTGGATGCATCGGGGCAGATGCTCAACGTGAATGCGGACACGGCGGCGGCGGCGATTGCTCGCATCTTGAAATCCGAGAAGCTGCTCTTTGTCAGTGACGTGCCGGGGATCTTTTTGGATCGGCACAACCCGGCGACATTGCAGTCGCATCTAACGGCGGTGCGTTGTCGCGAATTGATTCGCGACGGCATCATCGACGCCGGAATGGTGCCGAAGGTCGACGCCGCGTTGGATGCACTCGCGGCCGGAGTCGGCAAGGTGCATGTGGTCGATGGCCGTCGCCCGCACTCCG
This sequence comes from Planctomyces sp. SH-PL62, assembly GCA_945893045.1. Classification (GTDB taxonomy): domain Bacteria; phylum Planctomycetota; class Planctomycetia; order Planctomycetales; family Planctomycetaceae; genus SXKJ01. The sequence continues at coordinate 39,980 of CAMDEA010000047.1, read as the reverse complement.
TGCTGTTGGAGATTTACTCCGACATCGGAGTCGGCACGGAGATTGTGCTGTAGGACAATGCCCAATTTCCAAATCCCAATGTCCAATGAACGACTAATGCCCAAAACCCAAGACCCCCAATTGGGTATGACGTTCGGTTGTTTGGGATTTGAGACTTGGACATTCATTGGACATTGAGATTTGGGCATTAGGATTTTGGAAAGCTATTTGAGATCGAACGTGAAGGAGAAAACCGTGGATTCGGCCGCGACTCGCAGCAGTCAACAGACCATCGCTCAGTTCGAGAAGTTCGTGATTCCGAACTACAAGCGTTATCCGATCAGTCTCGTGCGCGGCGAAGGCTCGTACGTTTGGGATGCCGAGGGGAAACGCTATCTCGATCTGTTTCCTGGTTGGGGCTGCGACATTCTCGGTCACTGCCCTCCGCGAGTTGTCCGTGCGATTCAGGAGCAGGTCACGAAGCTGATCCATATCCCGAATACGTGGTACACCGAGGCTCAAGGAGACTTCGCGGAGATGCTCTCGACGCGCGGCTTCGGCAAAGCGTTCTTCTGCAACAGCGGCGCGGAAGCGAACGAGGCGGCGATCAAGCTGGCTCGACTGCACGCGCGCGACGGGCGGTACAAGGTCATCAGCTTCGAGAACAGCTTTCACGGCCGCACCTTCGCGACCGTGACGGCGACCGCTCAGCCGAAGTACCACGAAGGGCTTGGTCCGTTGCTGGCCGGTTTTCGATACGCGCCGCACAACGACCTCGACGCGGTCGCGAAGCTGCTCGATCGCGAGACGTGCGCGATTTTGATCGAGCCGGTGCAGGGAGAAGGGGGCATCAACATCCCGATGGACGGCTATCTGCAAGGACTGCGACGACTCGCCGATGACAACGGTTGCCTGCTGATCTTCGACGAAGTGCAGACTTGCATGGGCCGCACCGGCACGTGGTACGGCTATCAACAATGGGGCGTGCAGCCGGACATCCTGTCGATGGCGAAGGGACTGGCGGGCGGCGTCGCGGCTGGGGCGATTCTCTGCACGAACGAGCTCGCGCCCGATCTGCGGCCAGGGATGCACGCCAGCACGTTCGGCGGAAATCCACTAGCGATGGCGGCGGGCATCGCCACGATTCAAACGATTGAAGAAGACGGCTTGCTGGCGAATTGCCAAGCGATGTCCGACCGCTTCCGCTCGCACCTCGAAAAACTGAAAGCCGAGTTGCCGATCATCTCGCAACTGCGGATTCGCGGGATGATGGTCGGCATCGACTTGAGCATCCCGTCTACGCCCGCCGTCGCGAAGTGCATGGAGCGCGGGCTGCTCATCAATGCGACTCACGACACAGTCGTCCGCCTGCTGCCGCCGCTGAACGTCACGGCCGAGCAAGTCGACGAAGGCTGCGATGTGCTCGCGGCCGTGCTGCGGGAAATGGCCAATGAAGTGTAGCCCGCTCTCGCCGAGAGCGGATCATGGACTCAGTTCGCACGAGTTATTGATCTCAACATGAACGAAACACGATTGGCAAGTCGCCATCCAACATCCTCATCGACCGGTGCTGCGCACCGCTCGTCCGCTCTCGGCGAGAGCGGGCTACATTGAAACTCGCCATGAAACACCTCACCTCACTTTTGAATCTGTCGGTGGACGACGTCCACGCGATCCTGGCGAAGTCGCATGAACTGAAGGCTTGTTGGAAGCGCGGCGAACGGCCGACGCTGTTGCAGGGCCGCTATCTGACGCAGGTCTTCGAGAAGCCGTCGCTACGCACGCGAGTCTCGTTCGATGCCGCGATGGCGCAGCTCGGCGGGACCGGCAATTTCCTGAGCGGGAACGACGTCGGATTGTCGACCGGCCGCGAGTCGTTGGCGGATATCGCTCGCGTTCTCAGCGGCTATTCCGACGCGGTTGTGCTGCGGACGTTTTCGCAAAAGCTCATCGAAGACTTCGCGTCGTTTTCGCGCTGCCCGGTGATCAACGGTTTGTCGGACGACGATCATCCGTGCCAAGCGTTGACCGACATCCTCACGCTGCAAGAAATGTGGGGCGATGTGCGGGGCAAGCGGCTGGTCTTTGTCGGCGACGGCAACAACGTGGCCGCATCGCTGGCGATGATCACGTCGATGTTGGGCATGAAGATGACGGTCTGTGCTCCGCGCGATTTTGAACTGGAGGAAAGTCTGTTACAGGCGATCTGCTTGGAATATCCGTCGGCCGACATCATGCAAACCGTGGACTTGAACGTGGCGATGGCGAACGCCGACGTCGTCTATACCGACGTGTGGGCGAGCATGGGGCAGGAATCCGAAGCCGATAAGCGCAGCCGCATCTTCTTCCCGTATCAAGTCAACGTGCGGCTGATGGCGAAGGCTCCCGCCGGCTGCTTGTTCATGCACGACCTGCCTGCTCGCCGAGGCAAAGAAGTCACAGACGACGTGATCGACGGACCGAATAGCATTGTCTTCCAGCAGGCCGAGAATCGGATGCACCTCGCAAAGGGACTGCTGGTCTGGTTGCTGTGTTCCTGAATTCATTCGCCGATTACGCTGCTCGCCGAAAGGTTCACACGATGCCTCGCACAGCCACGGTTCGCCGACCGAAGAAGACCAAACCCAAGCCGAACGCCCGGCCGGAAATGGACTCTCCGGAATGGTATGCCTGGCGCAGTGCCGCGATTGCCAAGAACGGTGTGCCTCACGGCTTGGACATCGGCGATCCCCAGGGCGCGGTCGGCCATGAATACGGCATCCGCAAGTCAACTTGGCTGATTCGCAGCTACCGTGAACTTCACCGGAAACAAGCGATGGACGTCACTCCCCAGCAGGTCATCGACGTGCTGGTCAAAGCGGGCGTGAAGCAGTGGGTGCTGGTGAGGCTGCACGGCTACGTGGGCTACCTCGCCGATCCACGCACGACGCGGGGCGTGGACGTGATGGTGGTTGCCGGCGAACGCAAGAAAGCGGTAAAGGCGATCTCGGCGGAGTGGCCGACGTTGCTCGTCAAGCAATGCGATGTCGTCGTCCGTTTCCTCGATCCAAACGATCTCAATCGTCAGGGCGATCCCAAGCCGGTGATCGACATCATGCAGCTGTGGAGCCAATTCCAGCAGACGATCTTGAAGGAGTTCGTGAAGATCGACCCGGCGACCAAGCATCGTATTCCGCGGCTGGAAGCGGCGCTCGTCTCCAAGTACGCCGCGATGATCTCGCCCTTTCGCCTCTTGGAGAAGAAGGAGCAGGACGCGGTGGATTTTCGCCGCATGGTCAAGGCGAATTTCGACGGCATCAACCACGATGCACTGAGGCACTTGGCCGACGAGGTTTATGACGGCGGAGGCAAAGAGATCGAGAAGTTCCTCGACATCGCGATGAGCAACCGGCCGTTTGCCCTATAAGACGGACATGGGAGACGGAAATGGGCTCGGCCCCGAATCACGACCACGACCCCAACACGCTCGAACGAGACGACACTGAAATCGCGACCGCGTTGAAGTGGTCGTTGATCGTGTTTGTCCTGCTGGCCGGTGTCGGCGGAGGTATCGCCTTCCGACTGTTGCGCGTGCCGCCCGTTGTTGTCGTCCCGCCTCCTCCGCCTCCTCAGCCGCTGCCGCCTAAAACACGAATGGAGACGCCGGAGATTCGCTTCACTGATATTACCGCTGAGTCTGGAATCAAGTTCGTTCACGAGAACGGTGCTTACGGAGACAAGCTGCTGCCGGAGACGATGGGGAGCGGCTGCGCGTTCTTTGATTACGACAACGACGGCGATCAAGACATCGTGTTCGTGAACTCGTGCCGCTGGCCGTGGGATGCGACGGCGGACGATCAAGGTCGCAAGCACACGCAGCCAACTCAGGCGGTTTATCAAAACGATGGACATGGCCACTTCGTGGAGGTCACGAAAGAGGTGGGACTCGATGTGACCTTCTACGGCATGGGGGTCGCCTGCGGAGACTACGACAACGACGGCGACACGGACTTGTTCTTCACGGCGGTTGGCAAGAACCGGCTGTTCCGCAATGACGGCGGCAAGTTCGTGGAAGTTACCGACGAGGCCGGTGTGGGCGGCGTCGAATCGCAATGGAGCACCAGCGCCGGCTGGTTGGACTACGACAACGACGGAGACCTCGATCTCTTCGCCGCCAACTACATCGAATGGACGAAGGAGAAGGATCTCTCGCAGAAGTTCACACTGATTGGCGGCGGACGCGGCTATGGCCGGCCGCAGCCGTTTCGGGGCGTCTTCCCGTATCTCTATCGCAACGACGGCGGCGGCAAGTTCAGCGACATCTCGAAAGAAGCCGGCGTGCAGATCGTGAATGCTTCCGCGCGGGAATCGAAAGAACCGGCGGCGAAGTCGCTGGGGATTACGTTCGCTGATCTCGACGCCGACGGCCGGTTGGATGTTGTCATTGCCAACGACACGGTGCAGAACTTTTTGCTGCACAACCAGGGGGATCGCTTCGAGGAAATTGGCGTCTTGGCCAGCATCGCGTTCGACCTGCAAGGTGATGCGCGGGGGGCGATGGGTGTCGATACGGCCTGGTTCCGCAACAGCCCGGCGATCGGCATCGCCATTGGCAATTTTTCCAACGAAATGACCGCGCTGTATGTGGCGAAGTCCAACGATCTGTTATTTCGCGACGAAGCAGTCGCGAACGGACTAGGCCCGGCGTCTCGGATCGAACTGAAATTCGGGGTGCTGTTCGTCGACCTCGATCTCGATTGCCGGCAGGACTTGTTCAGCGCGAATGGGCACTTGGAAATCGAAATCAACAAGGTGCAATCGAGTCAACATTACGAGCAGCCGCCGCATCTGTTTTGGAACTGTGGCCCCGATTCGGCCAACGAGTTTGAATTGGTCCCGTTGAAAAACTGCGGCCCGGATTTCCTGAAACCGAACGTCGGCCGGGGCGCGGCGTATGCCGACATCGACGGCGACGGCGATCTCGACTTGCTGATCTCGACCAGCGGCCAGGCCCCGCGATTGCTCCGCAACGATCAGAAGCTCGGACATCATTGGGTGCGGTTCCAATTGACCGGCGGCGAGAAGATCAACCGCGACGCGATTGGGGCGGTGGTCGAAGTGCAGACGGGCAAAGTAACGCAGCGCCGGCAAGTCATGCCGACTCGCAGTTATCTTTCGCAGGTGGAGTTGCCGGTGACGTTCGGACTTGGCTCAGCGGAGAAGATCGACGAAGTTCGCATTCGCTGGCCCGATGGTTCGACGCAGGAGCTGAAAGACGTCAGCATCGACACGCTGCATAAGGTGCAGCAAGCAAACTAACCCGAAGCGTCAGTGCGGCAGTTCGATCGGAGCATCGCGTATGTGGCCACCAGAATATCGGCATTTCATCGATTGCCACCAATTGGTCAAAGCGGAACTTGAGATTCCCGAAGCGAACGATCTCTCTGGCGTGGGTGCCTCGTTCGAGTTGCTCGACGAGGATGGAGCGTCGTCTGAGTCGAACGATTTCTATCCCGGACTGATCGTCAAAGCGGATGGCTATGTACCCATCGGTGGCTGCTTGATTGGAAGCGGCGACCCTTACTTCATCAACATTCGCGATCAACAACCCGGTCCCGTTTATCGCATCTATCATGATTCGGTCTTTGATGAGGATTACGATCGGAATCAAGCGATCGCGCGTGTCCTGGATTCTTTCGAGCAGCTTTTGCAGTACCGACGCAGTTAAGTTAGCCGTTCAATTCCTCTCCCTTGTAACCCTGTGAATTGTGTTTGGATCTCTTGTTTGGAGACTCGCTTGGCTGACGCGAAACGCGAACAACTGAAAGTCCAGGAGCAGAAAGCGATCCTCGTCGCCGTGCTCGAAACCGGCAGCCGCATCGACAAGGACACGGCGCTCGACGAACTGCACGGGTTGGTGAAGTCCGCCGGAGCGGAAGTCGTTGGCGAGTTGGTGCAGAAAACCAATCAGCCCAGCGGGGCCACTCTGCTTGGCAAAGGCAAGGTCGAAGATTTGAAGCAACTGATCGAGGCCACCGGGGCCACGGTGGTGATCTTCGACAACAACCTCTCGCCGTCGCAGGGCCGCAATCTCGAAGAAGAGCTGAATAGCGTGATCGTCGATCGCAGCGAAGTGATCCTCGACATCTTCGCTCGGCGAGCGCAAACGTACGAAGCGCGGTTGCAGGTCGAGCTGGCTCAACTGCTGTACTACCGCCCGCGCTTGAAGCGGATGTGGACGCACTTGGAACGCATCGAAGGTGGCGTCGGCGCGGGCCGCGGGCCGGGTGAAAAGCAGATCGAAACCGATCGCCGCTTGATCGACCAGCGCGTTTCGGAATTGAAGGCGAAGCTCAAAGAAGTTTCCAATCGCCGCGAGCGGATCGTCGCCACACGCGACGATCAGCCGACGGTCTCGCTGGTCGGCTACACGAACGCCGGCAAGAGCACGCTGATGCGGACGCTGACCGGGGCCGACGTGTATGTCGCCGATCAGTTGTTCGCGACGCTCGATACCCGCACGAAACGCTGGCACGTGCCGCATTGGGGCGAAGTGTTGCTCAGCGACACGGTCGGATTCGTCCGCGATCTGCCGCACCATCTGGTGGCGTCGTTCAAATCGACGCTCGAAGAAGCTCGGCAGGCGAGCCTGCTGCTGCACGTCGTCGATGCCAGCCATCCGGAAGCCGAGCGGCAGATCGACACGGTCCATCAAGTGCTCGAAGAGATCGGAGTGGATCGGACCAACATGCTGCTGGTGCTCAATAAAGTGGATGCCGTCGCGGATCGCAGCGCCGTCGATGTGCTGCGTGTGAAGCATCTCGACTGCGTGTGCGTCTCAGCTCTGGAGCGATCGGGGCTCGACAAGCTGGAGTCCGCGATCATCGCGCGGCTGGGTGACGGCATCGTGATCGCCGAAGTCGTCACGAGCGTGGCGAACGGCAAGTTGTTCGCGTTCTTGTCGCAGTGCGCCGACGTGACGGATCGCGTCTACGACGAATTGAACCGCGTGCGGATCACCTGCCGCATCGACCGCCGCTACCTCGGCAAACTGCGTGCGGAGGGACAGGTCGTCACGCTCAAAGACACCTTCGGCCGAGACATCGTGAGCAGTGACGACGAGGCTTGAACCGCAAAGCCATTCATTCCTCTGGCCCCATTCCTTTGCCAAGACTTGATTCGGCAGAGGAATGGGGCCAGAGGAATGAAGAAGCCCGGCGACAGTATCAGTCGCCGGGCTGGGAGTTTCGTGGGGCAGGATTGCAACCTGCCCGTCAATTATGTCCTGGCCGGGCAGGTTGCAAACCTGCCCCACGATGGGCATCAGATCTTCTTTGGAATTCGCATGGCGTAGAACGAACGCCAGACGAAGACCAGCGAGATGGCCAACATCACGACGCCGATGAACGGCGTGTAGTTGGTTGTGTTGTTAGCGTCGGCCGCGTGTTTGAACTCCAACGCAATCTCGACTGCCAGCAAGCCGAACAGGGTCGAGAACTTGATGATCGGGTTGAGCGCGACCGAGGTGGTGTCCTTGAACGGATCGCCGACGGTGTCACCGACGACGGTGGCCTCGTGCAGCGGCGTCCCTTTTTCTTTCAGATCGACTTCGACGTACTTCTTGGCGTTGTCCCACGATCCGCCGGCGTTGGCCATGAAGATCGCCTGAAACAGACCGAACACCGCGATCGAGATCAGGTACGCCACGAAGAAGTTTGGATCGAAGAACGCGAACGCCAGCGTCATCGTCATCAGAGCGATGAAGATGTTCCACATCCCTTTTTGAGCGTACTCGGTGCAGATGCGGACGACGGTGATCGAGTCATTGATGTCGGCCTCTTTCTTAGAGAGGTCCATATTCTTCTTGATGTATTCGACGGCTCGGTAAGCCCCGGTGGTCACCGCTTGCATCGACGCGCCGGAGAACCAGTAAATCACCGCACCACCGCAGATGAAGCCCAGCAGCACGGGGGCGTCAGTCAGGCTCAGGTGCAGCAGACCGGCTTTCTCCAGCAGCAGGATGATCGAGAAAATCATCGTCGTCGCACCAACCACGGCCGTGCCGATCAGCACCGGTTTCGCCGTTGCTTTGAACGTGTTGCCGGCGGAATCGTTCGACTCCAGGAAGTGCTTGCCGAGTTCAAAGTTTGGCTCGAAGCCGAAGTCGCGTTTGATCTCTTCCTTGATTCCGGGGATATGCTCAGTCTGTGCGAGTTCAAACACGGATTGAGCGTTGTCCGTCACCGGGCCGTAACTATCGACGGCGATCGTGACCGGGCCCATGCACAGGAAGCCGAAGGCGACCAGACCGAAAGCGAACACCGAGGCATGAGCCGGATCACCCATGACCGCGCCCAGTCCCAGCAAGCTGACGAAGTACGCACCCGTCATCAAGCCCGCCATCAGCATCCCGGTCCAAAACGCACTGAAGTTGCCGGCGACGAGTCCGGAGAGAATCGTCAGTGAGGCACCCCCTTCGCGGGACGCGGTCACGATTTCATGGACGTGCTTGGAATGCGAACTGGTGAAGACTTTGGTGAATTCCGGAACCAGCACGGCCGCTAGCGTTCCGAAACTGATGATGCTGGCGAGCTGCCACCACAATCCTTCCAGAACATCACCGCCGACTTTCAGATCGCGGATCAGCAGATAGCTCATGCCGAACGACGTCGTGATGCACAGGATCGCGGCGATCCAGATGAGTCGAGTCAGCGGTTGTTCAAAATCGAATTCTTTCAAGCCTTTGTACTTCGCCTCGGAGATCCCTTGGTTGATGAAGTACGAAGCACCGGACATGAAGTCCATCAGGAACCGCATTGCGAAGATCCAGACGATCAGCTTGGCCTGAATCTCGATGCTCGGCACGGCCAACGTGATGAACGAGATCAGTGCGACGCCGGTCACGCCGTAGGTTTCAAAGCCGTCGGCCGTCGGGCCGACCGAGTCACCCGCGTTGTCGCCGGTGCAGTCGGCAATCACGCCGGGGTTACGTGGATCGTCTTCCTTCACATTGAAGACGATCTTCATCAGGTCGGAGCCGATGTCGGCGATCTTCGTGAAGATACCGCCGGCGATTCGCAGAGCCGACGCGCCCAGCGATTCGCCGATCGCGAAGCCGAGGAAGCAGATACCGACCACCTGACGCGGCACGAACAAAAGGATGACGACCATCATCACCAGTTCGAGCGAGATCAGGAACAAGCCGATCGACATACCCGCTCGAAGCGGGATGTTGACCACATCCCACGGCACGCCACGCAGAGCGGCGAACGCGGTGCGGCAGTTGGCGTACGTATTGACGCGGATGCCGTAGTACGCGACGCAGTACGAGCCACCCATGCCCACGACGGCGAAGAACAGCACCATGATGACCTTGGTCATGGGATCAATGGCATCTGGGGCCGCAATCTCGGTGATCTTGGCGCTATTCGCCGTCCATTGTTCGGGAGTCACGGCCCCCTTGAGCTTCGCGAGGAACTCCTCTTTGTTGGCCGCCTTCTGGCCTTTCACCGTTTCGAGCGCGGTGGCAACTTCTGTCGGCACTTTCCCCAAGCGCAATTCCTGAACCGTGCGATCCGTCAGTTCCATCTCGCCTGAGTGGCCGAAGCCCATCAAGTAATAAGTGATCGCGGCCGCGATGAGCACGAACAGCATCAGCAAGAACTTGCCCTGCTGGATGAGATACGTCTTGCACGTCTGAAAAATGATCTCGGCCACATTGAGCATCGAGACATGCGCGGGCAGCTTGTGAATCTCCGACCGCAAATACAGGCTGATGCCCAGCGTGAAGCAGATGACGAACGACCCGTAGAAGAGCAGATTCCACGCGCTGATGCCGCCGAGCGTGTCGAAGGTTCCCGCCGTTAAATCCGGGATCGCCAAATCCGCTTCGCTCGCGAATCCGGTAGACGCGGTCAGCAGCAGCACCGCGAGGCAAAAGAGGATTGGCTTCAGGCTCCGCAGAGCTACATCCGCCGCAGCCAACAACGCGACACCAATTCGCTTCATGGTTCCCTCACTCCTTGAAGGCCGATTCCTGAAAAAAACTCCGTGGCGAGAAGAATCGCCGAACGCTTTCCGCCGGCCTCAGTGAGCCTCGTTCGTCAGCCGCGACCATCGACCGCTATGCCGCTGCGACGACCAAACTCCAGCCTGAACAGGTCGGGGATTCTAGGGGGTTTGATCCGAGCAACAAGAGACCGTCGCGGGGTCGAGAATCTTTTTCAGACCAGCCGAAAAGCGTCACACGATCGTGATAAAAACGATGAGCGGAGCGGATGCCTGACACACCTTGCGCGTGAACCCTGTCTGGTCCTTCGCGCTCATGCCTTGCGGATGAAGTGAGCGGCGTAGCTGCGGACTTGCTTGCCGTTGAGCACATGCACGATGCGAAGCTGCTGAATCGTCTCCTGGCTGAAGCGTCCGATGGGGACGTGGATCAGTTTCTTGCCATGCTTCTTGGCGAGCCGCCGCCAACCGGGACCGGGAGGTGATTCGCTGAGCACCGCGATGTGACGGCATTCGCTGTAGACGCAGGCGGCGGCGAGCAGTCGCTCTTCCATCGTGTCGGTGAAGTCGAATTGCGGGTTGCTCCAAACTTCGGGGATCGGTCGCGGTGGGAACAGAAACATCGCACCTCCGTAGCTGGCGGCTCCGATGCCGGGGCCGACCATCTCGCGGCCGAAGTCGGTCGCGAAGAGGCAGAGCGTGGATTCGTCGTGATGCTCGGCCATCCAAGTGATTCGCCACGGATAGTCGCGTGGATCGGCCGGCGAATCGAAGAACATTAGCACGCAATCGAGCGTGCCGCGCGTCGGCGGGCAGACCTTCACGTACAACTCGCCGGTGTGCCAATTGCGCAGCGTCTCGCGAATGTCGAGTCCGTCTTTCAAACTCGTCGAGAACTTTTCGCTGCGAACCATGTCCGCACCGAGCATCGCCAGTGCGGACTCTTTGACGTGCGTGCGAAATTTCTCAATCGCCACGTCCTCTTCCGGCCACGAGCACTGATGAAACGGATTCCAGCGCTGCCGCCATTGATCCTGGTCGATCTTGGGAGCCTTCGGTTTGAGTTCCAGCGACCGCCAGACAATCGCCTGTCCCGGCAAGCGGCTCTTCATGCGCACGACATCGCCATCCGGAAGCTGCGCGACGCCGCTGGTCATCCGCAGTTGCTCGTAGGTTGGGTTTCCAACCCGACCCTCTTCGGTTGATGTCTCAACTTCGGACAGGGTCGGGTTGGAAACCCAACCTACGGGGTCGTACTCCCGCGCCATCTCGGCCAGCGTGATCGCGAATTGGTCACCGGCGATTTGCTTGGCAGCGAGGATCAGCGAATACAAATCGGGCGTCATCCGGCGTTCGATCAGACACAGGTTGCGGACGTAATGCAGAAACGTCCGCAGTGTCTTGGGCGTGATCTTGCGAGCTCGCGATTTCAGTTCGTGCCGATATCGGTCGCGAGTTGCCAGCACGAGCGCTTTCACGCCGTCGATCGACAAGTTCTCATCATCGTCCAGCGACTGCCGAGCTTGCTCGTACAAGCCGGTGAGGAACGGCAACTCGCCCAACCAAAAGAGGTGCGTGAGTGGATCGTTGGCATAGGTTTCCGTCGGCTCGACATCGTCGTCTTCGGCGAGGTCTTCCCGGCGGTCATGATAGGCGTCCTTGATCCACGGCCAGTCCATCATCGAACAGACAAACAGAATGTTTCGATGTCGGCGTTCGAGTTCGCGCAGTCGATTCGCCATCCACACGACGCGCGCCTCCGGCTGACCTTCCGGAATGCGCGGCACGGTCGGCATTAGCGCCGCCGCGAAGCGGTCAATCGAGACCTGCTTCACCGGATACGGATCGGGATAGTACGCTGCAAGACTGATGAAGTTGGCGGTCTCAAGGTCGATGAATGCGCGCGGCATTCGTTCTTGCAGCGCAATCCGCAGCGCGGCGATCACCGGCTGGCACGGATCAATCGGCACATAGCTGCATGCTCTCAATTCGTCCTGGCCACTCGACTGCGAAGCGAACGCATCCGCCGCCAGCTCATCTTCGCTTTCGCCCTCATCCGGTTGCCAACTCTCAAACGACAACGGCTCTGGCTGCACGACTAACGACAAGTTCGGCAACTCGGTGACTGCGGCCTCGACATGTTCCTGAAACGACGGCGGCAACGGCACGGCCAGACAATCGAACTCCTGAGCCAGCATCACGCGACGGACTTCAATCGCGAAATCACCGCTGCCGTGAATCACCGGCAACACCCAAATGCGGTCACTGAGTTTCAAAAAGTTGGAAAGCATCTGGAGTTCCCGTCTAAACCGTAGTTCGGACGCCTACGTCCGAACTGACAACCGACCGGACGTAGGCGTCCGGTCTACTTTCGTTTGCTTCCGGGCAAAGTGTAATTCATCTGGCCTGCGCCTGGGTCAAGCGGTCCCGCCGGAAGTTCCTTCTGCCACGTCAGCACGCGTTCGCTGAGCCGAGCGACGATCTCCGGCTGATGTTCGGCGACGTTATTCAATTGCGTGAGGTCTCGTTTCAGATCGTACAGCTCAATGCGGCTGCGGTCGGGATTCAGCAGCAGTTTCCAATCGCCGTCGCGGATCGCAAGCTGCGGGCTGTGATGGAACGGCTCTCCGGCGATGCGGAATCGCCACTCCCACATCAGCGGGGTCGAGCGTGCGCGCGGCTGGCCGAGGAACACGTCGCTCATGTTTTCGCCGTCGAGCTTGTGCTCGGCCGGGACCGACACACCCGCGAGTTTGCAGACGGTCGGCAGCCAATCGACTCCGGCGACGACCGACGTGTCGTCGATCACGCCGGCCGGGACGTGACCCGGCCAGCGGATGATGCCAGGGACGCGCACGCCCCCTTCGTACAAGCTCCGTTTGCGGCCTCGAAACGGACCCGCGCTGCCGATGCCGCTGTGTCCGGCGTTGTTGATGTGAATGTCCTCCGGGCCGTTGTCGCTGCTGAACAGGATCAGCGTGTTGTTCGCGAGGCCGTTGTCGTCCAATGCTTTCAACAGCCGACCGACTTGCGTGTCGAGGTCAGTCACCGAGGCATAAAAATTCTCAGCCGCGCTACGATGCGGAAAGTTTGGGCCGCCGGCTCGGAAGCGAGCGTACGGCTTGACCTGCTCGTCGGTCGGGTTGAGCGTCGCGTGTGGCACCAGCGTCCAGAGTTGCAGATAGAATGGCTTCGCCTTGTTCGCCTCGACGAAGCGAATCGCCTCGTCCACGAAGATCGCCGTGGACTTGGCTCGGAAGAGCGGATCGTTCGTCGGGCCGTTCGCTCCACCTGATTCGCTCGTGCCGACGAAGTCGAAGCCGTATTTGTCTGGTGGCGGTCCTCCGGAGTTGCTGCCGAGATGCCACTTGCCGATGTGGGCCGTCGCGTAGCCGGCTTTCTTGAGTAACGACGGGACGTTCGGCACGGTCGGCTCCAACCACTGCGACATGCCGCGCGATTCATTTAATTCGCGCGTCGCGTAGTGGCCGTGAATCTTGTGCCGCGCCGGATACTGTCCTGTGAAAAACGCGCAGCGGCTGGGCGAGCAGACCGACCCGTTGACGTAGAACTGCGTGAAGAGCGTCCCGTCCTTCGCCAACCGGTCGAGGTTCGGCGTTTTGATGTTCGGATGCCCGTAACAACCGAGGTCTCCCCAACCGAGATCGTCCGCGAGAATGAAGATGACGTTTGGACCGTGCGTCACATCAGCCGCGTTTGCGGAAGCAGTCACCAGCACGCCAATGAGGAAGAGCGAGAGAACGATTCGCATGGTGGCTCCTGATTTGTGGAGTGCGGAGAATGACGGAACTAGACAGCAAGATTCTGGACAGGAACATGAGGAACACAAGCGAGACCGTTTCAAATCTGGTGATTGCAATTTCCTGACTCTAACGAATTCCATGTGCGCCGGTTTTCGCCCCCATCCAGCTCGTCTGGATGGAGCGGATGATGGTGAGCTAAGAACCTCGGCCCATTTCTTTGTCCAACCCCATCCGCCTCGTGCGGATGGTGAAGAAGATGACGGCTCAGCCATCTGATTCACCATCCAGGCAAGCTGGATGGCGTCTGAGAATTCGTGTTGCTGCGTGTCTAGCTCTCCGTCTCCGGCTCCATCCAGGCGAGCTGGATGGGGGCCAATGAACGCACATGGAATCCGTGAGAGTCAGGCAAATTTCCAGACTTCTGATTTCAGTCTGCCTTTCATTTTCCTGTCCCCAATTTTCCGTCACATTCGTGTTACAACTCCCTCCCGATCAACTCAAAAGTCATCCACCTGGCAGGACACAGTCATGAACGCCGAACAGCTCAAGGCCAAACAAACTCCACTCAAAGCTCGCTACAAAGAAGACCCGGCCGCCGCTCAAGTCACGATGCACGCCAGCGGCACGCTCGGCGCGGACAGCATCACTTGCGATGTCTCGTCACCGGCTGGCCTCATTCAAGCGGGCCTGCATCCCATGGCGGGCGGCGAAGAACAATGGGCCTGCTCCGGCGACATGCTGCTGCAATCGCTGGTGGCCTGCGCGGGAGTCACGCTCAAGGCCGTCGCCACCGCGCTCGACATCCCGCTGCGCGGCGGTCGAGTCCTCGCGGAAGGGGACATGGACTTCCGAGGCACGCTGGGTGTCAGCAAGGAAACGCCGATCGGTTTCCAACGTATTCGCCTGCGATTTGAGCTTGATAGCGACGCGACTCCCGAACAAAAGCAAAAGCTGCTGTCGCTCACCGAGCGCTTCTGCGTGATCTTTCAGACGCTGAAATCCCCGGCCGCGATCACCAGCGAAATCGCGTGACGTAGCTCGGACGCCTACGTCCGAGCGCCCGGACGTAGGCGTCCGGGCTACAAAATGCCGCGAGTGCAAACCACTTCTCTCGTCGCTTAGAATCCGCCCCGTTGCGGGAGCCTGCTCCACGCTTTCTCTTCCACTCTCCGTACTCCGCCCACTGAAATCGCCATGACTGACCGCCGCAATTTATTCAACAAGATCTGGGATCTGCACACCGTCGGAACGCTGCCTTCCGGCCAGACGCAGCTCTTCATCGGACGCCACCTCATTCACGAAGTCACCAGCCCGCAGGCGTTCGAGATGCTCCGCGACCGCAATCTGACGGTGCTGCATCCGGAGCTGACGCTGGCGACGGTCGATCACATCATTCCGACCGACAATCAAGCTCGGCCGTTCCAGGACGTACTGGCCGAAGAAATGATGTCGGCGATCGAAAAGAACTGCCGCGAGTTCGGCGTCACGCTGCTGAACCTCAACGACAAGCGGCAAGGGATCGTGCATGTCGTCGGCCCCGAGCAAGGTTTGACGCTGCCCGGCATCACGCTGGCCTGTGGCGATAGCCACACCAGCACTCACGGAGCGTTTGGCTGCATCGCGTTCGGCATCGGCACCAGTCAGGTCGCGTATGTGCTGTCCACACAGACGCTCGCCATGAGCCGCCCCAAGGTGCGGCGGATCGAGGTCAACGGCACGCTCGGTCGCGGCGTCTTCGCCAAGGATGTTACGTTGCACGTCATCCGCAAGCTGGGCGTGCAAGGCGGAGTCGGCTTCGCTTACGAGTACGCTGGCGACGTCTTCGATCGCATGTCTATGGAAGAACGCATGACCGTCTGCAACATGAGCATCGAAGGGGGTGCTCGCTGCGGCTACGTGAATCCGGATCAGACGACGGTCGATTACCTGCGCGGCCGCCCACTCGCGCCGCAAGGTGCCGAGTTCGATCGCGCCGCCAAGTGGTGGCTGAGCATCGCCAGCGGTCCCGACGCCGAGTTCGATGACGTCGTGAAGTTCAACGCCGCCGACATCGAGCCGACCGTCACTTGGGGCATCACTCCGGCGCAGTCGCTCGGCGTCAGCGAGCAAATCCCGACGGTCGCCAGCTATCCCGCCACCGAGCACACCGTGATCCGCGAGGCATTGGCGTTCATGGAACTCAAAGAAGGCCAGCCGATCAAGGGATTGAAGATCGACGTGGCGTTCATCGGCAGTTGCACGAACTCGCGCATCAGTGACCTGCGCGAAGCGGCCGCCGTCGCGCAGGGCCGACACGTCGCGCCCAACGTCCGAGCGTTGGTCGTTCCCGGTTCTCAACTCGTCGCCGAGCAAGCCGAACGCGAGGGACTCGACCGCATCTTCACCGCCGCTGGCTTCGATTGGCGTGCTGCCGGCTGTTCGATGTGTCTCGCCATGAATCCGGACAAGCTGCAAGGCCGAGAAATCTGCGCGAGTTCCAGCAACCGCAACTTCAAAGGCCGCCAAGGCAGCCCGACCGGTCGCACGCTGCTGATGAGTCCCGCGATGGTTGCCGCCGCGGCCGTCAACGGCTGCGTGAGCGACGTGCGAGACCTCGGCCGAGCCTAACGCCTCTGGCCTTGTGCCAGAGGTTCCCGCGCTCTGCCGCTACTCACACTGGATTGGGAAAGTTGGTAGCTGCAGAGCGCGGGAACCACCCTGACGAGCAGGGTGGCGGTTTTCTCAACGCGCCTATTTTTTGACGTCGCTCGGCTTCGCGGATTGCTCTTTGATAAACGCCAGCGACTGCTTGATGACTTCGTCGGTGATCTGCATGTGCCCCAAATCGGGATAGTGCTTGAACGTGTGCCGCGCGCCGGCTTTTTCGAGCACATCGATCATGGTCAGCGCGTTGGCGACGGGAACCGATTTGTCGTTATCGGAATGCAGGATCAACAGCGGCTTCGAGGTCTTGGTCACATGCTTGGTCGGCGACGCCAGCGCGCGAGCTTCCTCAACCGCCACACCCGGCGGAGTCCACAGCGCGCCCCAGTCGAGCGCCACCAGATCGTAGGCCGCCGCGACGCTGATCCCCGCGCGGAAGTCGTTGCTCTCTTTCTCCCAACCGCCCGTGCGCGGATACGGGCCGTCTCCGAGCGTGGCCGCCAGCGAGACCATGTGGCCGCCGGCCGATTGTCCCATCAAAAAGATGCGGCTGGTGTCGATGTTGAATTCCTTGGCGTGCGCGTGGACGTAGCGGATCGCGCATTGAAAGTCCTGGTAGCAAGCGGGGGCCGGAGTGGTCCCCTTTAGGCGATAGTCGATCGACATGGCGAAGAATCCGAAGCCCGCCCATTGCTCAACCTTGATCGTGGACGTGTCCTTCTTGTGCCCGCCGACCCAGCGGCCGCCATGCACCGAGATGATCGCCGGCAGCGGCTCTTTCGATTCCGGATACGCGATGTCCGCCAGCAGTCCCGCACCAGTCACGCGGCCGTACACGACGTCTTCGCGAGAGATGATTTTGGTAGCGGCTTTCTCATCCGATTTGCCGTCTCGCGTTGTGAGGCAAATCGTCGTCATCACAGTCGCCAGCATCAGCCAACCGCTCATTTGCAGGATTGAAGATCGAAGCGTTGTCATGTGGCACCAGCTTTCATGAAAAGGGTCGTGTGTTCAAAATTCAAAATTGGCGGGATTGGCGCATTGATTGTCTTCCGAGTTTCAACCCGCCAATTTTGAATTTTGAACGCACGGCCCCGTCGCTCAAAGACTCGCGGAGGAACTTTCCCATTTTCCGCCCTTCATTTTTCGCCGCCTTGGTCGCGAATCGCCAGACGCTGGCGGAAAATGAAGGGGGACAAATGAGGCCAGAAAGATTTGCTGTCATTGGACAGTGCGGAGTTTGAAACATGCGCAAGTTGTCGGTTGGGTTGTCGTGTATCGCGCTGTTGTTGGTCATCGTCTGGTTGGCGCGAGGTGCGCCGCCGGAGGCTCGCTGGCACGAAGTCGCGCCGGGAGTCTGGCGATCCACCGGCCTGCCTTGCGGGTATGCCGTGATTGAAGGCGACGCGGCGATCCTGGTCGGAGCCGCGCGGCAAATGGACTGGCGCGGATTGAAGTCGCTCAATGTGCGCCGCATCGAGCGTTGCCTGCTGACGCACGCTCACCGCGACACGAGCGCACTGGCTCAGGAATTGATCGCGGATGGTGTTGCCGTTCAAGCTCCGAAAGCCTCGGCCGAGTGGCTGCACAGCGATGGAGTGCAAAGTTTCTGGAACGCCTGCTTGCCAGAACTTG
This sequence comes from Planctomyces sp. SH-PL62, assembly GCA_945893045.1. Classification (GTDB taxonomy): domain Bacteria; phylum Planctomycetota; class Planctomycetia; order Planctomycetales; family Planctomycetaceae; genus SXKJ01. The sequence continues at coordinate 21,972 of CAMDEA010000047.1, read as the reverse complement.
TGCCGGGGCGGGAGCCCGGATTGAAAGACCGCACGTTTAATGCGTTCAACTATCTCGTTCATCCGCGTGGCATCGACGCGATCGACTGCTCGCTGGAGGACGGCCAGGTGATTGATTGGCGTGGCTGGCGGCTGGCGGTCCTGGCAACTCCCGGACACAGCCGCGATCACGTCGCGTTTGCAGCGACTCGGATGTCCTCAAAGTCTGCCGAGCCGCTGGTCTTCTGCGGTGATGCGTTCGCGACACGCGGAAAGCTGTGGTCGCCGTACACGACCGACTGGGATCATTGGACCGACTTGGGATTGAAAGCCTCGGCGGAATCGTTGCGTAAGCTGGCGGCGCTGCGGCCGACACTGCTCTGCCCAGAGCACGGGCCAGTGCTGCGAGAGGACGTGGTCGCGGCCTTGGAAGAGACCGCGAAGGGGGCCGATGACGTTGGCTTCTTGAAAAGTTTCGAGCGGTTCAGCAAGCAGCGGCTCGGCAACGAACCGCAATATGAATTCCTCGCCAAAGAGCAAGTTGCGACCGCCGGCGAGAAGCCGTGGAGGAAGTTGTCGCCGCATCTGTTTCTGACGGGCAACACGTTTGTGCTCCGTTCTGAGGCCGGCCCGATCGTGGTCATCGACCCGTTCGGAGCGAAACTCGCCGAGCAGATTCGTCGCTTGCAGCAGAACGAGCAGCTTGGCCCGATCGAAGTCGTGCTGATCAGTCACGCGCACAACGATCATTACGTTGGGCTGCATCAATTACCGAATCGCGAATCGTTCGAGGTCTGGACACTGGAAGACATCGCGCGGCCGATCGCCGAACCGTTGCGTGTGACCGCCTTCGGCTTGGATGCCCGTTCGATTCGCACCGACCGCTGGCTGAAAGCCAATGAGACAGCGACGTGGCGTGAGTTCTCGTTCGCGGTGCGACACTTCCCCGGTCAGACCTATTTCACGATGGGCCTGCAAACGGTGATCGACGGCCGGCAGTGTTTCTTCACGGCCGACAACTTCTTTCATGCGGATCAATTCTCCGGCAGCGGCGGTTGGTCAGGACGCAATCGGGGCTGGCCGGATTTGTATGCGCAGAGCGCTCAAGCGGTGCTCGATGCGAAACCCGATTGGGTGCTGGCCGAACATGGCGGCGCGTTCGCGTTCAACGCCGAAGATTTTCAGCGGCGCGTCGCTTGGGGAAAAGCCGCCGCGAAAGCCGCCGATGCGATCTCGCCGTCCGGACGTTTCCGACGCGATTGGAATCCCAGCCGAGTTCAAGTCGAACCGTTGCTGGTCCCCGTGCGACCGGGTGCAATCGCTCGCACGTCTGTTGTGATCGACAATCCGCTCGCACAATCAGAGACGTTGCGATTGCGGTTGGATCATGGCTCAATCACATCACCTTGGTCGTGCGAGGTCGTCGTTCCAGCCAACGGAACCTCGCGTGTCGAGTTGACGTTGTCCGTCTCCGATCAATTGCCGGCCGGGCGGCATGTCGTGCCGTTGATTGTCATGTCGAACGATCTTGAGGACGGTGGTGACAGTTTCGTGGTGGTGGAACGGTAAGAGTGCTGATCACGGCAGGCGTGAGGCGAGTTTGTCTTCGCACCAACAGTGCGAGACTCGATAGCCCAGGGCGTCGCCCTGGGTTGTCGTCGCAACACGCATTGTCAGCCCCAACGGGACGTAACTCGACCTCACGCAGCCGAGTTTCGCCCCGTTGGGGCTGAGAGAGTCGTCATGGTCCGCAAACCCAGGCCGTTGGCCTGGGCTTTCGAGTTTCGCACCTTTGGTGCTGCGCCGCCTCGTAGAACAAGACGGCTACGTTGACCCGGCCGCAATCGCGTTGAGCGCTTTCGTCGCGGCGTCGCGGACCATCGCGTACTTGTCCTTTTCCGCGAGAGCCTTGATGGCACCGACCGCTTCTTGAGCGGCCGGGCCGATCGCTCCGAGCGCCTCCACGGCGGAATTTCGCACGCTGCCGCGGTCGTCTTGCAGAAGTTTCATCAGGCCGGGTACTGCCGGTGCGCTGGCGGGGCCGATGCCGGCGAGGGCTTTGGCGACATGCTCGCGCACGCCGTAGTCTTTGTCGTTGAAGAGTTCGATCAATCGCGGCACGGCAGCGGCGGCGTTCGGACCGATTTGTCCGATCGCCTTCGCACAGGCGGCACGAACGGCGCGATCGACGTCGCCCAGTTGCTCGGAGAGCATCGGGACGGCGGCCTTCGCTTCGGGGCCGATTCCGCCGAGCGCTCGCGCGATCGTTTCACGCACATCGGCATCGACGTGATGGAGTTGCGCGGCGAGCTTCGGCACGAAGATCCGCGACAGCGAGCCGATCTTGCCGAGCGCTTCGGCCACCGCTTCGCGCGCGGCTTTGTCGTAGTTGGTGATTTGCTCGATGAGCGCGGGGAGCGCGTCCTTCGCCAGAGGACCGATGCCGCCGAGCGCTCGCGCGGCGGTTTCGACGAGGCGCGGCTCGCGGTCCTTCAGCCAGTTCATGAATTCTGGAACGGCCTCGACGGCACCAGGGCCGATGCGGCCGAGCGCTTCGCAGGCGCGGATACGCACAGCGGTTTGCGGATCGCTCAGCCGAGCCATCAACGCCGAGACCGCTGGCCGCGCGTCTTTGCCGAGCCAGCCGAGCGCCTCCGCCGCGTTCGCTCGTTCGGCTGGAACGGTATGAGTCAGTTGCTTAAGTAACGGTTCGACGGCCACCGCGCCGATCTGTTTCATCGCGGCCACCGCCGCTTCGGCGATGGGAGTGTTGCCCTGGTGTCGCACGCGCATCAGCGACCGGATCGCGCTGGGGCTTTTCGCCTCGCCCAATTTGTCCGCGGCCCGCACGCGCATTTCGGCGGGAACCCAGTCGGTCGTCAGCACCAATCGCCAGAACCAAACCATGAGCTGCGGGTACTCCACTAAGGTGATGCGGAAAGAGCAGGGGTCAGCCCATGTAGGGTGGGTCGAGTCATCGAGACCCACCGCGAGTCGCGAACAAATTTGGTGGGTCTCGATGACTCGACCCACTCTACGGCTTCGGCTCCGATTTCAGGCCGGAGAGTTCTTGGAACTCGGGCAGGTCGTGCAGTGAGGTGAGGTCGGGGTCTTTCTTCGTCCATTCCTGATCGTTGTAGCCCAGCTTCTGCGATTCGCGCAGATCGTCGAGCGCCTTGCGGCGGTAGCTCTCCAACTTCTTCTCGCGGTCGGGGAGCTTGTCGTCTTTCAAGAGCTTCTCGACCGCTCGGCCGTAAATGCAAGCGACGTTGTAGCGATACAAGCCGTCGTTCGCGTACTTCGTGCGGAGATCCTCGCCCACCTTGATCCCTTCCTCGAACTTGCCTTCGACGGCGAGGCAAATGCCCAGGCCGGTGGCCGCCTGATGATTGAGATCGTCGAGCGCGACGGCCTTCTCGAAGTCCTTCTTGGCTTCGGGGTACTTGTCCAGACGGATGAGCGCGTTGGCCCGTTCGGCGTAGGCGTCGGGAAGTTCCGCATCGGTCTTGATGGCCTGGTCGTAAAGTTCGATCGCGGCTTTCTGATCCTTCTGCTGCACGTAGGCGCGCGCCTGGTAGACGTACTGCATTCCGGGCGAGCGTTGATACAGGATCATCAGCGCCTGCCGGCCCTGGGCCTGCTTGTTGGGATCATTCGATGAACGGGCCTTGCGCAGCGCGGCGCGCGCATCGGCAGTCGCGACCTGACCCAGGGCGTTCGTCGTGTAGACGATCGTGTTCGGCTGAGTGGTCTTCTCCAGCGTTTGAATCAGCAGCTTCACGGCGTTTGGAGAAGCATCGTTCTGCAACCACTGGCAGACCGTGCTGACGATGCTGGCGTCGGTCGATTCCATCGCGCCCGCCGCCAGCTTCAGAAACGCCGGCGACTTGAGTTGGCCGAGGATGCCCAGCACGGCGACTTGTTCGTTGGGACGCAGCGTGCCGTATTGCTCGACCAGCATGTCGGCGACCGTTTGGTCTCCAATCTGCGCGAGCGTGTTGATGAGGGCCGTGCGGTCGGTGGCGGGATTCTTCAGATGCTTCAGCAGCAGCGGCACCGAGGCTTGGTCTTTCGTCTTGGTCAGAAACGCCAGCATCGCCGGAGTCGGCGGCGCGGATTCCATTTGCTTCAGCGTGTACTGCATCGCGACCTGTTCGCTGGCGGAATCCGTTTGATTCACGAGTTCGTTGAACGCCGCCTCGCGCATCGCCGCATCGCGCGAGTCCAGCGTGTCTTTGAGCACCTCGACCAACTTCGGATGCCCCACGCGGACGAGTGCTTGCAGGCCGTCGATCCCCAAGCCTCCCTGCGGATCGCGAACGTACTTGTAGATCGTCTCGGACCAGATCGGCCGCGGGTATTGAGCCAGCACTTTCACGATCGTCTTGCGAGACTCGGCCGCTTCGCGTTCGAGCAGTCCCAAGAGCGCATCGTGCGCGGTGGTGTAGCGCGATCCAGCCAGGCTTTCGATGGCCATCGACGCCAGCGGCTCGGCGTTCTTGCGGGCATAGCCGAGCAATTTTTCAATCGCTTCCGGTTCGCCGAAGTGCCGCAGTGCGACCAGTGCCGCCTTCTGTAACGCGACATCGTTGTCGTCGGCGAGTTGCAGGATCAGCGGCAAATGTTCGGAGGCCAACCGTCCGCCCCCTGCTGCCAGTGCGGCCGCGCGCGTCAGTGAATCGGCCGAGCGGATGTCGTCGAGCAGTTCGTTGCGCGGCACGACCTCATACGCGGTGCGCAGCGCGGCCATGACCGCGTCCGCCGTCGTCTTGTGAACGACCGACGCATTGGCCACCGCGGTCGGATTCGGGGACGGACCATACATATTCACGCCGTAGTTGCTCTGCGACTGATTTGTGGCCGGCAGTTCCGCGAGCCGGAATTCCGTGAACGATTGCGGCAGCGACGGCAGTTGCTGATTCTGTTGATCCGTGCGGCCGAGGCTCTGGGCCATGCCGATGAATTGGTAACTCAGGTTGAGATCAATCGCCGGAGCGTTTTCTGCCCAACGAATGACCACGCGCGTCACCTTCTGCGAGGCGAGTCGTTCCAATTCCTCGACCAGCGCGCCGTAGCTGATGAAGTTCAGCTCGCCACCGATAGTCAGCAACGCCAGGCAACCGCGCGGGCCGAGTCGCTGCGAGGAGAAATCCAACTTCGCGGCGGCCCACGCATTGATGTCGATTTCCGTCGGCTTGCCCCCGTCCGCAATGCTCAGCTTGAGCTTCGGCAAGCCTGGCCCGCGTGGCAGACCGCCAAAGACCACCCACGTCGTCGCGGTCTGTCCCGATGCGACCTTCAGCGTCGGCGTCGGTTTGAGATTGCTCAGTTGATAGCCCTGCTGACCGATGGTGAGCGAGTAGTTCTGCACCGTGGCATCGAGCACTCCGTTCTTCAACAAGTTGCCGTCCGCGTCGAGCGTGACCTGCGTTGCTTCGATCGTCTTGGCATCGGGCGTGAGATTGACCAGCGTCAGCTTGGCGACGAACACGCGCTGTTCCACCGGCTGGTTGTTCCGGACTCCGATATGAAATGTCTGGATCACCGGGGTTTCGAGGAGCGCGACCAGCTTGCGATCGGCGGGATTCTCCGGGAGCGCCTTCGGCGCGTTCTTGAGCACCGTCTTCAAATCGCGGTCGAGCTGATCGACCTTGTCCAGCAATCGCCGCAACAGTTCGCCGTTGGGCGTGTCGGCGGGCTTCTCGGTTTTTTCTTGTGCGAGCGTACTCGACACGAACGCGAAAACCAGCAGACAGGCACCGAGGTTTCGACCGGTCATGATTCCGTCGCCTTGAAGTGAGGAAGAATGTCGCTGCTTGATCCCCAAACAAACCCGAAGCGTCAGCGAGGGCGAACGCTTCACAAACTGCAGTCACCGAATCATTGTCGTTTGAAGCGTTCGCCCTCGCTGACGCTTCGGGTTGGTTCACACGATCAGCGCACTGGCTGAGATTTCAAACCACAGTTTCGCCTGACCTCCCGGCGGAAGCACGCGCAGGCCGGCGTCCACGCCGCGCGCTTGCAGGTTGATCGCGTCGGTCGCGCAGGTGTAGGGCTCCATGCACACGCACGGCCGGTTCGGCGGAGTGAAGACCACGCACTCGCGAAACTCCGCGCCGCTGCGATGCACCATTTGCAGCCCGGCCGCTTCGTCGAAAATCGCGTAGGTGGAGACACCGTCCACGATTTCCACATCGGTCAACACATCGTCGAGTTTCAACACGTCGAAGTACTCGCCCGCGCGGAGATCTTTTTCGGGAGAGACTTCAATGATTTCACCCGTCGGGACTCCATCAATTAACACCCATTCGCGAGACGCGGGGACTTGCACCATGCAACGCTCCGGCTGACTGGTCTCGTCCAGCGGCAGATGGAAGTATGGATGCGTTCCCAAGCCCCACGGCAATGGGACGCGGTCGGGGTTCTCGATGCGAATGTCGCAGCGCAGCGCGTTGCCGCGCACTTCGTAGCGAAACTCCAGAATGAAGTCGGCGGGCCAGAGGCCGCGTCGATCCGGCGCATCGACCGACAACTGAAACTGCCCGACCGCGAAGCGCTCCCCTTGCGAGGTGACTCGCCACGGCCGATCCAGGCAGAAGCCGTGAATCGCATTGCCCAGTGCATCATGCCGACCCGATTCGGCTGGGATGACGTACTCGCGACCGTCCCAGGTGAAGCGTCCGCCGCGAATGCGATTCGGGAAGGGGAACAAGATCGGAATGCCATATCGGCTCGGCTTGAGCGTGCCGGAGGCAAAGGCCGGGTCCGAGTCCAGCACGCGGATTTTCCAATCGCGCACCTGAGCCGTGAACTCGAAGGCATTGAAACCGAGGTTCGGAGCAATCAGTACGTTTGAGCCAGAATTCGGATCGGTCAAGGAAATGACAGACATGATCACTCCTGATGGGACGAGGGATGTAACCCGAAGCGTAAGCGAGGGAGTGCGCTTCAATGGACATGGGGTTAAAAAGACTCCCTCGCTAACGCTTCGGGTTACATGAAGATTCGCAAAGTGCGTCGTGCGACGCGATCACCGGGAAGTCGAGTTCACGCGCGGGGCAATTCCGGATAGCTTTCATAACACGTCCGCAACGATCCGAAAACCAACCCGCTCGCCAAATTGCACTGCCGAGGCTCCGATGATTCCCCGCTGCTTGGTTCGCTACGTGATGATCCTTCCGCTGCTCGCAGCGGCAACGCTGTTCGCTCAGGAAGAACCTCCCAACCTCAACGTTCCGACCAAGACGCTCGGCGGTCAACAGTTTTGGGGAGACGTCGCCCACTTTCACGGTTGGCGCATCCAGCAAAACGCGCTCACCGAGCACTTCCGGCTGATCGACGGCGACGACGTGCGGCACGCTTGGGGGACTCAGGAGCAATGCCAGGCGAAGCTCGACGAGATTAAGCGTGAGAAGAAACTGCCGCAGATGTCTGGCGACGGAGTCTTGCTGGTTCACGGCATCACGCGCTCGTCGAAGTCGATGGCCGGCTATCGGGGACCGCTGGAGAAGGCCGGCTTGCAGGTCTTCCCGTTCGACTATCCCAGCACGCGCGTCGATCTCGACGCCTCGGCCGAGTACCTGCATCAAGTCATCGAATCGCTGGACGGGATCGAGCGAATTCACATCGTCGCGCACAGCATGGGCGGAGTCGTCGCTCGTGCGTACCGAGCCAAACATCAGGACGAGCGGCTGAATCGGCTGGTCTTGGTCGGCTCGCCACAGAATGGCGCGGAGATGGCCGACCTGGCTCGCGACAAAGCCAACTTGGTTTTCAAAACGATCTTCGGCCCCGCCGGACAACAACTGATTACCGATCAAGCCGGGTTCCTCGCCAAACTGCCGAAGCCAGATGTTGAGTTCGCTGTGATCGCCGGAGGACATGCTCCCAACGGCTACAACCCGCTGATCCCCGGCGATGACGACGGCATCGTCAGCGTCGCCAGCACGCGATTGACCGGAGCGGCCGATTACATGTACCTCGATTCGATGCACCTCGCGTTGAATCGCAACGCCGCCGCACATGCGGCAGCCGTGCGCTTTCTGCAAACCGGCAAACTCCGCGAGGAGGGGGAGCCGCAGCCGATTCCACGCGAGGAAAAGTGACGCAATGAAACAGGCGAGCGGGGCGGCGTCAGCCCCCCGGTTTCGCGGCGAATGCACCGGGCGGCTGACGCCACCCCGCTCGCCAAAAGGTCATGCGAATCGCTCTTCTGCGAGTTTCTCACTTGGCCTAGACTCCCGCCCCTTGCGACTCCAGCGCGAATTCAGGATTCCCCAGCCAAAGGATTGGCGATGTATAAGCTGTTGCTCAGCGTGCGGTATTTGCGGACGCGGTTTATCGCGCTCGCCAGCATCATCAGCGTGATGCTGGGTGTGGCCACGATGATTGTGGTCAACAGCGTCATGTCCGGCTTCGGCACCGAGATGCGGAACCGCATTCATGCGATCCTCTCGGACGTGGTCGTCGAGACCAACAGTCTGGACGGCGTGCACGATCCCGAACGCTGGATGCAGATCATTCGCGAAGTCGGCGGCGACGACATCGACGCGATGGCCGCGATGGTCGAAATCTACGGCATGATGACCTACGACTATCGCGGGCAGTCGGTGATGAAGACCGTGCAGCTCGTCGGCATTGATCCGTTGACGCGGGCCAAGGTCAGTCCGGACGCGGGGGTGTTTCAAAAGAGCCTCGACAGTTACCAGGAGATTAAGGAAGACAAAATCGTCGTCCGCGAGCCGCTTCGATTGTCGGACGAACCCCCCAGTTGGAATTTGACCGCCGAGGCGATGGAGTACCGCCGCCACCACATCAAGCTGCAACAGGAATACATCGAGAAGCGGAAGTGGGAAGAAAGACGCTCGCAACCAGAAGCGGGAGCCAGCGATGACGACGCTCCCGCAGCGATCGTGAACCCCTTCGCTGAGCCGGTCGCGCGAGCCGCTTCCAAGGATGACGCTCCCGACTTTACGGCGGGCCATCATCCGGCCGTCGAGGTCGATCCCGCTGCCCCGCAACCGGCGCAGTTGTTTGTCGGTGCCGGGCTGATCGAATTCATCTACTTCGACGAAGAGACCAAGAAGTCCAAAGTCATGCGCATCGTCCGCCCTGGCGACGACGTGATGATCAGCACCATCTCGTCCGGACGCCCGGAGCCGGTCCGCTTCCACGCGACGGTCGTAGACGTCTTCAAAAGCGGCATGAGCGAGTACGACAGCAATCTCGTCTTCTGCAACCTGGAAGAACTGCAACGAGTCCGCGGCATGATTGACCCCGACAACAAAGACGGCGCGATCACGTCGATCCAAATCAAACTGAAGAACTACGACCGCGCAACGGAGGTCGTCAAACGCCTGCAAGCCGCACTGCCGCCGGGCCTGTTCTCCATCCGCACCTGGGAGCAGAAGCAAGGCCCGCTCTTGGCCGCCGTCGAGATCGAAAAAGCGATTCTCAACGTGCTGCTGTTCCTGATCATCACAGTCGCCGGCTTCGGCATCCTGGCGATCTTCTACATGATCGTCGTCGAGAAGACGCGAGACATCGGCATCCTCAAAGCGCTGGGAGCCAGCTCGCGCGGCGTGATGACGATCTTCCTGTCCTACGGCCTGGCGCTGGGAGTGGTCGGCAGCGGAGTCGGTGTCGCGATCGGACTGCTGTTTGTGAACTACATCGACAATATCGAGAAAGGTCTGTCGAAACTGACCGGCCGCAAGATCTTCGATGAGACGATCTATTACTTCCCCAACATTCCGACGGACGTCAGCCCCACGATGGTCGTGTGGGTGGCGCTCGCCGCCGTGACGATCGCCGTGATGGCCAGCGTGTTGCCCGCTCGCCGAGCCGCCCGGCTGCACCCCGTCGAAGCGCTGCGATATGAGTAACTCCAACCGTACCGCGACCGTCAGGGAGCGGCCCGCGTGAATGGCCGCTCCCTGACGGTCGCGGTACGGCAACGAATTGTGAAAGCCAACAAACATGCCCGATCTCCTCGCCCTCGAACCGACTCGCCGACTCATGCAACCCGCGCCGATCGCTCCCGCGCATCTTTCGACCGTCGCGCTCGAAAAGTTCTACCGCAAAGGGGACCACAAGATCCCCGTGCTGCGCGGCGTCGAGATCAGCATCCGCCGTGGTGAGTTCCTCTCCATCGTCGGCCAATCCGGTTCCGGCAAGAGCACGCTGCTGCATGTGATGGGCTTGCTCGATTCCCCCAGCGTCGGCGAAGTGCTGCTCGACGGCGACCGCATCGACGACTTGCCGCAGACGACTCGGGACGAACTGCGGAATCGCGTCTTCGGATTCGTCTTCCAGTTCTATCACCTGCTGCCGGAACTGAGCGTCCTCGAAAACGTGCTCACGCCGCTGATGATCCGGCACTCGATGCTTGGCTACTGGAAACGCCGCCGCGAATTCAAAGCACAAGCCGAAGAGATTCTCGAAAAGGTCGGCCTCACGCATCGGCTCAAGCACAAGCCGAACGAACTTTCCGGCGGCGAGATGCAACGGGCCGCGATCGCCCGATCGCTGGTCGCCAAACCAGAAATCCTGCTCGCTGACGAACCGACCGGAAACCTCGACGCCGGCACCGGCCAGGAGATCCTGGGCCTGCTGCGAAACCTCAACGAGCAAGAAGGGCTGACCATCGTCATGGTCACGCACGACGAAAACCTCGCCCGCTCGGCGCATCGTCTGGTCCGCCTGACCGAAGGACGATTGGAAGTCTTGAGCGACGCCGCTTGACGCTCAATGGAGGCAGTGAATAAGGATTGCAGAATAAGAATTGCCGAAGGACAAACGCTCGGCCACGCGGCTTCCCTTTGTCATTCTGCAATTCTTATTCTGCAATCCTTATTTCTTTCCCAAGGACAAACAGCGTGTCGTCCAATATGCCAACCACCAGCTTCAACCACACCGCCGCGATCCAACTCGCCACCGACCTCATCGCCATCCCCGGCAAGAGCACCCAAGAAGGTTGCGTCATCCAGTTTCTCCGCGACGCACTGCGCCGCGCGGGTGTCCCCGACAGCGCCATCCTGCTCGACGACGCGAACAAGCGCAGCTCTGCCGGCGGCGAGGTCGGCAACTTGATCGTCAAACTTCCTGGCACGAAGCGCGGGCCGCGACGCTTGTTGATGGCACACGTCGATACGGTCCCGCTCGCCGTCGGAGCGAAACCGATTCGAGAAGGGGAGATCATCAAGTCCGCCGACCCGAACACCGCGCTGGGCGGCGATGACCGAGCTGGCGCGGCGGTGCTCCTCAACACGCTGCTGACGATTCTGAAACAGAAGCTGCCGCATCCGCCGCTGACGTTCTTCTGGCCCGTGCAGGAAGAGATCGGCCTGATGGGAGCACGCCACGTCCAACCGCGCGCGCTGGGCAATCCAAAGCTCTGCTTCAACTGGGACGGCGGTGCGGCTCACGTCGCCGCAATCGGAGCGACCGGAGCCTACGATCTCAACATCGACCTCTTCGGCACACCGGCCCATGCCGGCGCGCATCCCGAACAAGGGGCGAGCGCCATTGCGATGGCCAGCCTCGCCATCGCCGATTTGACTGCTAATGGCTGGCATGGATTGATCGCCAAAGGAAAACACCGAGGCACCAGCAACGTCGGCCTGATCACCGGCGGCGAAGCGACCAACGTCGTCACGCCTCACGTCCGAGTCCGCGCCGAAGCGCGCAGTCACGATCCCAAGTTTCGGCTCAAGATCGTGAATGCCTTTCGCGACGCCTTCACCAAAGCCACCAAGCAAGTTCGCACGGACGCTGGGCAACCCGGCCGCGTCGATTTCCGCGCGGAACTCAAATACGAATCATTCCAACTCTCGCTCGCTGAACCCTCCGTCATCACAGCTTGTGACGCGATCCGTGCCGCCGGCCTCGAACCGGAAACCCGCGTCAGCAACGGCGGCCTCGATGCCAATTGGCTGACCGCACACGGCCTGCCGACCGTCACGCTTGGCTGTGGCCAAGCCGGCATTCACACGACCGACGAAGTGCTGCACGTCGGCAGCTTCTTGAAAGCCTGCGAAATCGCGCTGCGACTGGCGAGCGTTTCGTAGTGCAGGCGGCTCGCCGTGCAATCACGGAGGGGTCGCACAGTGGACCGCTAATCGGCGCTAATGGACGCTAATTAGTTTGATTTCTGATGAGCGGAGATTAGCGAGGATTAGCGGTCCTTCTTTTCCGTATGCCGCATCGGATTTCGATTCATCGCACCGCGCTGAGAATTCCATCGTTTGAAGAACAGAGACTTGTCCAATCAGCCACCGGGCGAGAGAGTTCGCTCGTCGTCGATGCGAAACTTTCTGCTTTTCCGACAGGAGCAACACATGAAGAATCTTGCCGTGGTCTCGTTGTGGATGACGATTCGCTTTTCACTGGTGATTGCCGCAGTGACGGGACTGCAATCGCTCCGGGCGCAGGAGCCGATCGTGCCACCGGACGCGAAGCTCGAACATCTGTTCGAGTCGCGAGTGCTGACCGAAGGCGCGGCGGTGGCACCCGATGGATCGGTCTATTTCAGCGAGATCACGTTCTCGCATGTGGCTCGTGATGAGAACGGAGCGATTGAAGCGGGACACATCTGGCGGTTCGATCCGACAAGCGGCAAGACGGCGATCTTTCGCTCGCCCAGCGGCATGTCGAACGGCATCAAGTTTGACGCGGCCGGGAACATGATCGTCGCCGAAGGAGCCGACTATGGCGGACGCCGAGTGACTCGGACCGACTTGAAGACCGGTAAGACACACATCATCGCAGGACTCTTCGAGGGGCGGCCGTTCAACTCGCCCAACGACATCACGATCGACGAGAAGGGACGCATCTATTTCAGCGACCCGCGCTATCTCGGCCACGAACCGATCGATCAGCCGGTCGTCGGCGTGTATCGCATCGACAAGGATGGTTCGATCACACGCATCATCACCGACGCCGGCAAGGCGAACGGCGTTTGCGTCTCCCCCGATCAGAAGTCGCTGTATGTGGTCAGCAACGACAACGGCGGCACCGCCATTGATCGGCTCGCGAAGCCGGAAACCGCGCAAGCCGACAAGGTCACCATACCACTTCGCAAAGGCTTGATGGCGCTGCAGGCTTACGACCTCGCACCCGACGGCACTGCCAAGTTTCGCAAGACGCTGGTCGATTACGCTCCGTTCGACGGCCCGGATGGACTGGTCTGCGATAAAGACGGCAACCTGTATGTCGCCGTCCGAGCCGAGAATCGTCCGGGCATCTGCGTCTATTCGCCCGCAGGCAAAGAGCTGGCCTACATCAAAACCGAAATCCCCACCAACGTCGGCTTCGGCCGAGGCAAGGATGCCAAGCTGCTCTACGTCACGGCCGGCAAGAGCCTGTATCGCATTCGGCTGAACCGCGAGGGCTATCAATTGCCGGCCGCCAAGTAACGAAGTGCGTCAACACTTTGGCATTGGCAAATGTAGCCCGACCCCTCGTGGGTCGGTTGATTCAGCCACCAACTCGAATCATCCAGGCCACAAAGGCCTGGGCTACAGGGTTTGGGAGCGGCCGTTTTGCATCTTCACTTTGCTCGAATCGGTTGATCGAGAATCGACTCGGCCGCGACGGTCGCGATCTTCCCAGCGAGTTGGTTGACCGAGCCTTTGCCGTTCGGATGCACGCGGTTGCTCAGAAAGAGGAAGAACAGGTCCAGTTCCGGATCGATCCACAGCACCGTGCCGGTGAAACCGCCATGTCCGAACGCGGAGTCTGACAGACGCTCGCCCCGATTGCTGGAGAACCCCGTGCGTTTGTCCCAGCCCAAGCCGCGAATGCCGGTAGAAACTTTTTCGCTGCGAGTCATCAATTCCACCGATTGAGGCGCGAGAATCCGTACTCCGCAATACTCGCCACGGTTGAGCATCATCTGTGCGTAGACAGCGAGATCAGCCGCCGTCGAAAACAATCCCGCATGACCGGCGACGCCTCCCAACTTGAACGCGCGCGGATCGTGAACCTCCCCTTGAATCCATTGACCCGCACGCTGTTCGGTCGGAGCGGCTCGCAATCGCAACGCGGCGTGCGGGCGATACCCGGACTCGCACATCCCCAGCCGACTGAAAATGTTGTCCCACGCGAACTCGTTGAGCGGCCGGCCGCTGACTCGCCGCACGATGTCACCGAGCAAAAGGAAATTCACATCCGAGTAAATGAACTTCGAGCCGGTCGGCGCGACGAGCTTCAAATTGTAGATGCGCCGAAACGCTTCCTCAGTTCCGTGGTCATAATCCGCTGCGGGGTTGTCGGCGATCAGACCGCTCTGATGAATCAGCAGGTCGCGGATCGTGACCGCCTCCTTGCCGTGCGCGGCAAACTCTGGAATCAGCGACGAGACCTTGTCTGACAATTGCAACTGCTCGCGCTCGATCAACAACATGATGCTCGTCGCAGTCGCAACCGGCTTCGTGATCGAGGCCATGTCGAACACCGTGTCGGTCGTCATCGGCAATTCGGTCGGCTGTACTTGTCGATGACCGTAGGCTTGCAGCTTCACGATGTGCCCGTGCCGGCCCACGCTGACGACACAGCCGGGCATCTTCTTCTGGCTCAGCCCCTCGGCGACGATCTCGTCGATCCGTTGAAGTTGCTGGCTGCTCATCCCGACCGATTCCGGCGTCACGAATGGCAGCCCAGCCCACACGGGCGCGGCTCCGGCCAGTAGCAACATCACGACACAAAACGAGCGCTGCGAAACAGCCATTGTGCGTCAGCCCCATCAAGGTGCAGAAACGGTGACAAACACCGGTTCGGCCGAGAACGTCGTCTTCACGACAAAGTTCAGCGAGATGTTCGCCGTCAGTCCGATGAGTTGGCGTTCGACGGGAGCGGCGGTCTTGGCGGCGGTCAGCGTGATCGTGCCTTGAGTGGCTCCGTTGCTGAGCAGCGTCTTGCTCTTGCCATCCACCGTCACACCGGGCGGCAACGTGTCGGCGAAGAGCGCGAGATGGGTCATCGTCACGTCGAGCGAGACGTTGGCTTTGAAATCGGGTGCACGGTCGATCGTGACGTCGATCGTCTTCGACTCACCCGGCTTGAGCGAGATCTCGCTGGTGCTCAGCTTGATGCCGCGGATGTCGTGCGGCGGAATGACCGCGAGGACGTGTTGATCGACCGGCCAATGATTGCGGCCTCCGCCGGGGTTGTAGGTTTCCTGATAAGGCACGGCGGTCGCTGCCAGTTCGATCATCTGGCCATCGGCTTGAGCATGAACCGCTGTGCCTCGAATGATGAGTGGCGAGACCGCTCGGCCCGCTTCGGGAGTGGCTTTGAAAATAATGCAGCCATCAACGCTCTTGTCCGGCAAGATACGTCCGCACTCGGCAGTGATCCCGGCCGGCAGACCATCGACGTGCAACTGCACCGCTCCGATGAAGCCGTTCTTTCGCTCGACCTTTACCCACATCACACCGTTCACGCCGGGGGACAGATTTGTCTTGTCGGTGTCGGCATAGAGATTGAAGTAGGGGCGAGCCTGTGTGATCTCGATCGCGTACACAAAGTTCTCTCCGCCGCGCAGGTGCATGTCCCGAATTTCGAGGACGTACTTGCCGTCCGCCGGAATCGTCAGGCTTTCGATCCATGAATCCTGCGAACCGCGCTTGCCGAGCTTCAGGTCATCGTTCTCAGCGATCGTGGCTCCAGTCGCATTGAGAATGCGGATCGTCGAATCCAGCTCCGATTGCAGCCGCCGCGCTTTGACCTCGAACGAGAGCTTGTCGTCCTTCTTGGCCTCGAAGACGAAGCAATCGACATCGCCGGGAGCTTCGATGCGGCCGTTGATGACGCACGGAATCGGAATTTGAGATTTCAAAGTTGAGATTTCAGATTTCGGATCACCGAGCACCGTCGCCGCCAAATTGTTGTCCTCGTTCGATTCAATGATCGTCGGTAGGGCAGTGATGTAAGTCGCAACGGGATTACTTGGCCGTTCTGCAATCGGCAATCGCACGCGATTGATTCCGTGGGGCACGTTTTCAACGTGCCCGGCCGGCAGCGTCACTTCCAGGGCAGCCCCACTGGCCGAAAGCTGCGAACCGATCGGCGAGACCTTCGTCTCCTTGCCAGCCGTGATCGCCAGCGGGAACACCGAACGAACAAACGGCCGCGAGTGAATCTCGACGGCGTATTCCCAGTATTGATTGCCGGTGTAGCGGACGTCCCGAATCTCCAAGAAGTACTCGCCCGGCTGCTCAAACCGATGGCACAAGAACGGGTCGCCGTGAAACACATTATCCGCCGCCGCGATCGTCGAACCCTGAGCGTTGCGGATCGTCAGAATCGGATCGCTGTGCGCCTGCAAGTCATGAATCCGATCCTGCAACCGCTGCGACCGGACATGAAACACGAGCGACGTCGGAGCCTCGATCGTGAACTTGAAGAAATCGAGATCCTCCGCTTTCTCGATGCACCCACAAACCGTCGCCGGCAACGTGATGGCCTGAGCCTCGGCCAGCGAGTCGTTCTTAGTCTGCTCAACGATCACCGGGTCTTCGACAACAACCAACTGCGCGACCGTGCTGACTCCCTGAGCCGTGACGACTCGCAAGTCGCGCACCCCCGGCGTCGCATCCGCCGCGACGGAGACCTTGATCTTAAGCGCCGTCACGCTCGGAGCCTTGTCATCCTTCTTCACCTCCGGCGGCACGACTTCAGCCAGCACACCACCGCCAGTGACCAACACACTCTCCGCCGAGTGCATCGAGTACCGCGAGTTGACCGTGACCTCACTGGTCGTTCCGATCTGCACAGCGACCGGCTTGAGGCTCATCAGCATTGGAAATGCCGTTTGGGCTAAGACTTCTTCCGCACCGATTGAGAACACCAACAGGGCGATGACTATCCAATGGCTTTTCATGTTTCATGCCTTCAGTTTTGTCGAATCAATTCGCCGAAGCGCGACGACCGAGCCAGTAATTCGGACGGCGGCTGCCGTGAGCAACCGCCAACACCACGACCTCGTTTTGCACAATCTCGAAAATGATCTTGTAGGGAAACCGTGCCATCAGAACTCTGCGCACTTCGACATTTCGAGGTGCGGTCTCCAAAAGCGGTAAACGACCAGGATTGGCTCGAAGCATTCTCAACGTTCGTTTCAATTCCTGATGAAACTCGCGTCCCAGGCCGCGTTTTTGTTGCGAATACCAACGTGCGGCTTCCTCCGATTCAATGACGGCCTCGTCATGCAGACGAACATTCATTGCTCGCCCTCTTCAGCGGCTTGCAGAACACGGTCCAACGCAACGTCCATATCAACGAGCTTCGCAGTGCCACGATGGACTTCATTGGAACGCCGAGCGATGACCGTCGCCCATGCGGCCTCCACGCTCTCGTCCGCGTCCTCACCACCATCCAAGCTCACCAACAAGTCATGGATCAACAATTCCCGCTCTGTCGGCGGGAGTTCCAGCGCTTTGGATCGAACATCGCTCAACACGCTCGACATGATTTGTTCCTTGATCTCAAGTTCGTCGCCTCTCGTATCGCGCCACCCATAAAGTAGGTGTCCGCATCCGGCAGCTTTTGAAAGACGGCATTGGGATGCCCCGCCGCAGCGGCCACGTCATAGACGGCTTCAAGGTCGTCACTGTGAGCCACGATCTCGGTGCGGGTGTGATTCCAAGCGACCCACTCACCCGCGAATTCAACGGGGGCCGGCAACGGGCGGTTGGGATCGTTCAAGATGGAATTAGGAAGTGACATGGTTTAAGCCTCAACGAAACCGGAAGCGGCTCGCTCATCGTAGCGGCAGGCCAAGGAATGTTGCGACTTCTTGGCCGAACTCGCGGGCCAAGCCATAGGACAAAGTGACTCGCCCGACCGGAAACCGAGTGTCGCGCGGGCTGGTCAGTGCGACTTCAAACATTGGGTCGCAGTGTGCCAAGATGGAATCGCGCCAAGTAGCGGAGATCGGGAAGATTGAAACTTCGGTGAACTTGGCGAGCGATTCATTCGCGATCTTGCGGAAGAAAAGCACGCCCTTTTGTCGCCTGGCCGACCCATGGAATCGGTCGAGGGCAATCCATTCTGAGGAACGGAAAGCGGCATTGAGCATCAGGAATCCCCAAGCGGTATGGCCAACTCCAATCGTCATGGCCAAAGCGATCGCGAGGCACCATTTGAGACCAGAAAGTTCGGTCTCAAATCTCATGAGTCCGACCGATCCGGCGACGAATATCGTCAGAACAAACAGGCCACCGCTGAAGCATGCCAGGCCAATTAAAAACGCGAAGACCGCTTGCGCGATCCCTCCACTGACGTATCGCGCACAGTTCGGGTCGCGCGATCGCTGTCGCTTGGGTCGTTCAGGCTGTGGAGGGCCACCACCCATGTTCGTTCTCCGTGACTTGTTATCTCACGAACAAAAACTGCTTGCTGTTGATGAGTGCCCAGAGGAGGTCTTCGTAGCACTCTTTCGGCGAGCCGGCTTGTTCGAGGAATTTTTGGCTGGCGGCGAGTTCGGCGTCGGTCGGTTGGCGGCACAAGGCGGCGAGGTACAGGTCGCGAACGATTTCCTCGTGGGGCTTCGGTTTGCCGTCGGCGGATTTGAAGGCGAGCAGCGTGGCGATGCGGCCTTTGGCGTCGGCGAGCTTGTTGGCGATGATGTCGCCGTTAAGCGTGTGCAGGGCTTGCGCGAGGTTCTCATCGGGCGAGCGTTCGCATTCGCAGACGCTGGCTCGCTTCGGCTTCGCGAAGACGTTGAGGAAGAAGTCGGGGTACTCGGCGTCGGGAAGTTCGATCGCCTTCGTGCCGAGCGGCAGGTTTTTGAATTTCGTTTGCGTGCCGGCGGCGCGGTCGATCGCGTCCAGCAGCGCTTCGGCCGAGAGGCGTTTGACTCGGTAATAGGCGAAAAAACGGCGGTCGCTGGCGTTCGTCGCGGTCGGCTGCGAATCGAGCTGATACAGCCGCGAGGTCATGATCGTCCGCATCAACTGCTTGAGGTTGAAGCCGGACTCGGCGAAATGTTTCGCGAGGGCGTCCATCAGTGGCGGGTTCGTCGGCGGGTTCGTCGAGCGCATGTCATCGACGGGATCGACGAGTCCGCGCCCCAGCAGGTAGGCCATGTAGCGGTTCACGATCGAGCGGGCGAACATGCCGTTGTTCTTCGAGGTCATCCAATCGGCGAGCGCGATGCGACGGTCGAGCGGATGATCGACCGGCTCCCCTTCGAGCGGCGTCGGCTTCAGCACCTTGCCGGTTTTCGGGTGACTCACTTCGCCCGTGGTGCGGACGATGACGACTGACTCGCCGCCGAATGCACCGAACTCTTCGCTCCCCTTGTTGCTGACGCGCGCGAAGAACGCCGCGAAGCCGTAGTAGTCCCCTTGGCCGTATTTCTCGAACGGGTGATGGTGGCACTTGGCACATTCCATTCTCACGCCGAGAAACAATTGCACGGTCGCTTCGGTCGCCTCGGTCGGGTTGTTGTTGGCGCTGAAGTAATTCGCCGGGCCGTTGCTGAAGACCGAACCTTTCGCCGTCACCAATTCGCGAACCAAGCGGTCGTAGGACCAGTTCTCACGAAAGACGGTCCGCAGCCAGTTGTGCATGGCCCACATGCCTTGCTCGGCTCGGCCGGTGGTCGTGTTTCGCAGCAAGTCCGACCACTTCAACGTCCACCACGCCGAATACGCATCGTTGTAGATGTCGAGCTTCGGATCGCCTGTCAGCCCCAGCAGCCGGTCGATGAGTTTCGTGCGCTTCGCCGGATCGGCGTCGGCAATGAACGCGGTCGTCTCTTCGAGAGTCGGCACTTGGCCAATCGCGTCCAGGAACGCTCGGCGAATGAACGTCGCGTCGTCGCACAACGGCGACGGATCAATGCCGAGTTCTTTGAACTTGGCCGAGGCCAACTCATCAATGAAATTGTTGTTGGTCCAGCCGGTCAGCTCGATGGCTTCGCGATACGGGATGACGAACAGAGAAATCTCCGCCTGTCCCTCGAAGCGAACCATCACCGGTGCCTGCCCCTGTCCCGTGACAGTCACCAGCCCATCGCCGTTGACGACCAACATGCCGTCATCCATCGAGTCGTACTTCGCCCAAGCTGTCACGTCTCGCGTCGAGCCGTCCGAATATGTCGCGTCCACTCGCAACTGCTGCTTCAGTCCAACGCCGCCGAGCCGTTTCGGCGGGAACACACTGACCTTCGTGACTTCCGGAGCCTTCGTATCCGGCTTCGGTGCTCCACCAGCGATCCACGCTTTGAGCAATTCGTAATCGACTGAGTTCGCCGCAAGCCGCTTGCCACCACCATGCGGAACCTGCATCGTCGGCTTCTTCAAGAACAAACTGTCGTCCGGCGCGACGAAGCTCAAGCGCCGCTGAGCACGATCGCGCACGATCGCCTCACGATCCTGATCCAACTCACTGCCGAAGACCGACAGCTTGAACCCGCCCTGTCCGTACTGAGCCGCATGACACGCCCCCATGCTGCATCCAGCTTTGTTGAGGATCGGCGCGACATGCTCGACATAGCCGACCTTCGCGACGGGTTCGACTTTCTCGACCGTGACGGCGACATCCTTCGTCACGTCGCCGAACTTCACGACGACTTTTGCCGACCCATTCGCCTTCGCCAACAACTGCCCGCGTGAGTCCACCGTCACGACATTCAGGTCACTCGATTGAAACGCGGCACCATGCGTCAGGTCTTCCGATCGTTCGCCGATCTGGCCGCCAGCAACCGCTCGCGTCACGACCAACTGCGTTCGAGCAAAATTGCCGGAGAGTTTTACTTCCACCGGAGCGACGACAACGGTGGATGGACCGTCGGCTCCTGCGAGCGTGTCAGCCAGGGAAACACTGCCAATGACAACAACAACCATCAGCCAAAGTCGGGACATGGAAATCCTCCTGAGACCCCGATCGAAGGGATCATCAGTTCGTTGGGCGGGTTCGCCTGTGGGCTATTCTGGTGGGATGATTGGGCGGGAGAAACGCTATCAGAATCACGCCATCGGCGGGATTGGCCGATAGCTTAATTTGTCCGGTCGGCATAAGCACCTGTTGATTTCAGATTCCCGGACAGTCATAGTGTCCGCCCTCCACCCGGTTCGTCGTCCGGCCCTCGGCCAGTCGATCCCGCCCCACCGATCCCGCCTTTGGAGATCACGCGATGCTGAGCTTTCTTACTGGCAATACCCGCGATTGTGAACGAGTTTCGCGGCGCAGCTTCTTACAAGTCGGTTCGTTGGCGGGACGGGGAGTCACTCTGCCGATGGCCTTGGCCGCGAAGCAAGCGGCCGCCAAGACCGGCAATTCATCCGGCAGCGATGTGAACTGCATCCTCATTTGGACTCAAGGAGGAACTTCACATCATGACACGTTCGATCCAAAACCGGATGCGCCGGTCAACGTCAAAGGTGAGTACAGCGTCATCGACACGGCGATCCCCGGCGTGCAGTTCACTGAGATCCTGCCGAACATGGCTCGCGAGCTGAAACGCTACGGACTGCTGCGAGGTTGGAATCCGCTCAACGGCAGTCACGGCACGGCGGATCAATGGGTCATGTCCGGTCGAAAGTTCAACCCGGCGATGACGTATCCGACGTATGGCTCGGTCGTCAGCCATCACCACGGATTCAAGTCGGTATTGCCGCCATTCGTGCAGCTCGGCACGAGCGTTGATCGGCGGTTCGGCGGCGGCACGGCCGGCATCCTGGGGATCGCTCACAACCCATTCGAGATGGCCAGCGATCCCAGCGCCGAGAGCTTCACCGTCCGCGACATCACGCCGCCGCAAGGGATCACGATGGCACGAGTCGATCGTCGCCGCGAAATGCTTGCGACCGTCGATGCCTTGCAGAAGAAGGCCGACGTTCAGCCGGAACGATTTGCCGCGCTCGACGAACACTTTAAGACCGCTCTCAACATGATCACCGCGCCGGAAACGAAGAAGGCGTTCGACATGCAGGCTGAAGACTCGAAGTTGCGAGACCGATACGGCCGGAACAAGTTTGGCCAGAGC
>CAMDEA010000046.1 GCA_945893045.1 Planctomyces sp. SH-PL62 | reverse complement strand
CGAAGCGTCAGCGAGGGAGGGTGTGATGACTCCCTCGCTGACGCTTCGGGTTACATCGCCGCCACGAATAATCCGAGCTAGGACGCATCCACTGAGGGGTCGGGAGTCGCCTCGGATTGCTGAGCGGCCACGTTGGATCGGTGTTCCGCCGAGGTTTCGGACGGGAAAAGTTCCGTCGGCAGTTTTTCCTTGCGTCGTTTCACGTCGCTCTTGGTGATCCAGTGCATTGAGGAAGCAATGTCGTTGCGGAGCATGCGGATGCCGTGCAGCAATGGCTCTCGTTGTGCCACAGTGAGTTGTTTGGAATCGTTGATCGACTTTTTGAGATCTCGCAATTTGAGATCCCATTCGCCCATCTGACGTGCGGTCTCGTGATGCGTCTGCGCATCGACCTGACCTTCGTAACCTTTCAGCGTGATGCTGAAGCGGTCGAACTCGTCCGTCGCAGTGGGCGGCGGTTGAGGTGCGATTGTTGGGCTACTCTTCTCGACGATCGGCTTCACTTCCAAGCGGCCCCCAAACAGCCGAAGTCCGTCGATGGCCAACAATCCCAGCAGAATCGAAATCACCGCCTGCAGCCAGCCTGGCCAAGTGGTCCAATCTCGTCCAACGACGGGAGTCTGACCGTCACGCAGCAGCTCCAGTCCCGGATGAAGTGGCATCCGCAGCGGGTTGGCGGTTTTTTGATCGCTGCCTAATGGCAAGTCGTCCGCTTTCAGGTTGATGAAATATCCGTCCTCGATCAACGCGGCGCGGGCGGCCGAAGCCAACAGAAATGCGTCCGCCTTGGAGAGTGAACGCGGGCAAGCCAAGACTCGCCGGCTGGCCAATGTCCCCAGGTTGGCACGGCTAAACGTGACTTGGCCGGACGCATCAGGCGTGTTCGCGACAACCAAGCTCTCCGGCAGTCGGGCGGCATAGACTTGGAAGCCGGTCTCGAATTGGATCGCTTCCGTAATATTGCCGAGTCCCAATAACACTGCGGTATTGTCGCCAGCGATTGATTCAATGAGTCTGGAACCGAGCGGCCCGCTGAAGAATGCGAGATCGAGTTCGCCATTTCTGAAGGCCGTCCGCATTTCACGCCAGTCAGCGATGCCCTTCGCCGGTAGCTGAATCATTGAGATGTCGAACTTGTCCAAGGCGAATTTCGCCATCCGATTCGACGTACTGGTTTCCGCTCCCAGGAAGAGCTTTCCGGGACGCACTTTTTCGACGACCTCCGCCAGCGTCACAGGCGGCTTACCAGTCTCCTTCTCCACTCGCTCGAAAAGCTCTCGGCTGCAGAGCACGAAGAGGTAGTCCCACTCCAACGGCAGGAGCACCCGGAGTTCCCCAGCCGGTTCGAGACTCCCGTCCGTTCTTTGTCCATCTGCGATAATTCCCAAGGCGATGCGGTTCGACTCAATTGTCATCCGTTCGGGGATGCCAATGTTTTCCAACGTCGGTTCGAGCACGATGTTGTAGGGCACACCGTTGGGATTTCGGGTCGTCGCGATTTGTCCGACAATTTTGGGGCCAATCGTGGCCGAACTGGAACCGCTCGATCCGACAAACATCACCAACTGTTTCTGTTCGGAGGAGTACCAAAGCTGTCCCACGACGACGATGGCAATGGCCACCACCAGGAGATTCAGGACACTCTGCCTCTTCCGCCACAGCGTGGCGATCACGACCTGGAGGACTTTGTAGAACTCTTGAATCAATGACGGCAGCATGACGAGGGCCTCCGTTGGGCAGGGAGTGCCGTATCCTTCGGCGTACCGGGACCGTGCTTCGCGCTTGAGGCACCGCACGAACAGAGCCAATTCCGTATTTGGCGAGAGACAGATATTTGAGCACTATTAAAATGGAGACGAACGAATGCAAGCTCGACCATGCGTTTCCGAAAACATCGTCTCAATCAGAGTGCCGGCGCGAGCAGTCTCAGCGTCTTTTCCCTCAATCGCCCATTTGCCGAGAGGCCGTGGCCGCCGTGAATCGCGTCGGTGCCATTGGGCTGATGCCCAATGGCACTGACTTTAGAAAGTAGTAGGCACATTCGATGTGCCGTCAGCCTGATCATTGCAGACGGCACATGGAATGTGCCTGCTACTTCCGGAATCAATTGGGGCGCGGCCTTGCTCGCCAAGATCGAGTTGTTGATAAAGCTTTCTCCAATTGCTGTCGCCGCTTAGTCCCGTTTCGCAATCGCATGGGTGAACCAACACATTGGCCGTACTTTCCGAGGTGAGTCCGAACCATGTCCGACTTCAATGCGTATCACAAGTGGCTGGGAATTCCGCCTGAGGAGCAGCCACCGAATTATTATCGTTTGCTGGGGATCACGCTGTTTGAAAAGGACCGCGCGGTCATCATTGCCGCGCTGGATCAACGCCAACTCTTCCTTCAGAAGAAGTCGGTTGGCCCACAGGGGGACTTGGCCGAGCCGCTGTTGGAACAGTTACAGCAAGCGCGGCTCTGTTTACTCAATCGACTGACGAGAGCCCAATACGACTCCAAGCTGCGACAGCAGGGAGCGACCGCGCCAAGTGACCGCGTTCCTGGCGAGCGGGGCGGCGTCAGCCCCCCGGTCATCTCGCCCGCCAACCGGGGGGCTGACGCCGCCCCGCTCGATGAGTCCGCGGACGCATTTCAGTTCCCTGACGAAGCGGAGGTCAAAGACGTTTCAGCGATCTCAAAACGCATGGCCTGGCGGTCACGGAAATTGTCCTGGAGCATCAATCTGCTGGTCGTCTGCTGTATTGGCGGCGGAGCTTGGTGGCTGATGAATCGAGGCGTACTGCCGCCGCCGGAAGCATTGTTGCGACCGGTGAAGGATCAGCGTGAGGTTGCGGACTCGTCTACTCCCAATGTCGCTGACGAGCCTGATTCCACTCGCAATCCTCGACGCGACGATGCCATCGCGAAGACCGACAAGGCTCCCATCAAGCCGGAACCTCAGGACGAGGTGCGCGAACCGCCTCCGAAATCGGCTGCGGCTGTGCGCCGACCGTCCAAAGCTGTGGGATCAGCGACGGACACGGCGCGGTTTGCTCGTCATCGGATCGCCGTGGCGGACTTCGCTCTGTCTGCGGATGCGCGTTTCTTGGCAACTGCCGGACCAGCGGGTGACTGCCGCGTCTGGGATTTGACGACCGGTGAGACGACCGCTCAATTCACCGGACACAACGGACATGTGCATGCCGTCGCGCTCTCGTCCGACGGAGCTCAAGTGCTCTCGTCCGCCGAGACGGTTAAGTTATGGAACGCCACGACAGGAAATGAACTCGCGGAGTTGAAGACCAACCGACGTCCCTCGCGAGCGATCCTGTTCTGGCCCGGCAATCGACAGGCCGCGACGGCTGGCGCGGGTGCGATTGAAATCTGGGATCTCAAAACTCGAAAGACGATCCGCATGATTCCTGACGTCCATCCGTTTTGCGGCTCGCTGGCACTGACGGAAGACAACCTGACCTTGGCCGCCGTGACTGGTGAGCAAGCCGAATTGGCCACGCTGTTCCAGGCCAATTCCGGAAAGACGATTCGCTCGTTCGCAGCACCCAAGGTGCGGATCAGTTCGCTTGCGTTGTCGAAAGACGGAGCCTCGCTCTGGGCGGCATCAGGCGAACACACGGCGCTCCGTTGGGAGACCAAAGCCGGCACCACTCAAGCGGTCTTTGCTCATGCCGATGTCCTCGCCCTGTCTCCCGACGAAACCTTGCTCGTGACTGGCGGCTTGAATGGTCTCGTCTCGATCTGGAACGCGAACACCGGCAGCGGCTTGTTGCAGCTTCCGCGACAGAAGCTGCGGATTCTGGACATCGCGTTTCTGCCCGACGGCGAACAAATCTTGATTGCCGGCGAATCGACCGACTCGGACGGTCAGACGGCGACCATTCAGTTGTGGCACCTTCCCAAGCTCGACCCCAACGCGCCCGGCAGCCGGCCCAACTCGATTCCGGTCGCCGGCTCGACGCCAAACGATGCCCCGTCGAACACCGAGCCGGACGCTGTCGTGGCCAAGCTCCCGCTGCCAGCCGACGAGCAACGTGACGAGTCCAAGAAGACGATCCGCGAGATCTTCAAACAGGACTTTGCCAAAGCGGTGCGCCTGCCCGACAAAGCGAAGTTGGCCGAGAAGCTATTTGAGCACGCCAAGACCACCACCGACGATCCGCCAAGGCGGTATGTATTGCTTCAAGAGGCGAACGACTTAGCCAGCTCATCCGGCGACATGGCGATCGCGACGAAGATCCTCGACGAGTTGACCACGACCTTTGCCGTCGATGCGTTGGAGTTGCGGAGCACAACCTTGCGAAAGCTGAGCACGACCGTGAAGACCGGCGCTCCGCAAGAACGGCTCGCGGAGTCGCTCCTCAAATTGGCCGAAGACTTTGCGGCCGAGTCGCAATACGACTCCGCGATCGAAGCGACGAAGACCGCGGCAGCACTGGCGACCAAAGCCAAGAACCTTAAACTTCGCGACACGGCCAAGAACCGCACCGACGATTACTTGCTCAAGAAGAAATCGTAAGAGGAATCGGAGCAGTTTCACCGCAGGTCACTTCCGTTGGTGATCACACGGCGGACCGAGAATGGGATGGTCTTTGTCGTCCTGAAACCCGGCCTTCACGAAAAACAAAGGTTGTGTCTGCGAGAATCGAACCTCAGAATGCCCCGGCCCTGAGTTGAGACTTCAAGGGGCGTTGACCGTGAGATGTGAATGATGTGCTCGGAACTCTTGAACTGGACTGTTCGCAAACTGCTGTGTGTGGCTGCGCTGTTGGCACTCCAGTTGGCTTGGACGGCGAGCGCTTTTGCGACCTGCGGCGATCATTTGCAATCACACGGCGAGTCGATGCTCACCCACGCGAGATCGGAGACAGGGCCGCAGCAGCAACCTTCCGATCTGCCGCGTCCGCAGTCTCCTTGTCGCGGACTTCATTGCTCGAAGGGAGCTCCGGCCGTTCCCGCGCCATTGCCCGTCAAAGTGCAGATGGAAGATCAGCACTGCTGGTTCTCTCTGCCAGAAATCGCCGCTCGATCGACTGAGTTCGTGCCGCAGGCGTGCCATGACGGGTTTCGCTTGCCGGATCGCCGTGCTGCTCGGCTGGACCGTCCGCCGCGAAGCGTTTGAGTGTCGCTTGCGAGCGAGATTGCGATTGTGTCTGTCGTTGGATCGCGTTGACCGGGAAGTTCTCTCGGTGCGTAGGAATTGCGACCCACACAGTCTTCCCAACCGCTGATTTGGACTTTCTTCGCGAGCGACTGCGCGGCGGTCGTCGATCCTGACCTTGGGCTGCGAGTGAACTTTCGCGGTCTGCGGATTGATCTCGACCGGATTCCTCCGCCTGCGAATCGCCAGTCTGGATGAAGTCAGGACTCGTTCGACGGCGGACTCCCTTTGTTCTTTTTCAATACCTGGATTTCTTTCAATTCGATGTTTTAGGAGCAGCTCATTATGAACCGTCGCGGATTTACCTTGATCGAATTGTTGGTGGTGATTGCGATCATCGCCGTGTTGATTGCGTTGCTGCTGCCGGCCGTGCAACAGGCGCGCGAGGCGGCTCGACGCAGCCAGTGCCGCAACAATCTCAAGCAGTTTGGACTGGCGATCCACAATTACCATGATTCGAACAGGGTGTTCCCGTTCGGCAAGGGGCCGAGCTATGCCAGCGCTCCGGGCTTTGGTTATGCACGCTGGTCACAGCATGCGATGCTGCTGCCGTACCTCGATCAAGTCCCACTTTACAAGAGCATCAATTTCAATTTCGCGCCGGATACACCGGGCATGGGAGGTGCGGTCGCATTCATGCCGGCTTACACCAGTCCGGGGAACGTGAATACTGTCCCTTCTCAAGCGAACGTGGCGATGTTTCTGTGCCCGTCGGATTCGGCGGCAACGGGACCGGGACAAAACAACTACTGCGGTAATCAAGGTGGTTGGCTGTGCGACCTGAGTGACGTTGCGGGAGCATCGACGGTCAGTCCGACCGAAGTGCAAACAGGAGTATTCTACTACCTCAGCCGAGTGAAAGCGGCAGACGTGCGCGATGGGTTGAGCCAGACCGCATTCTTCAGTGAGCGGCGTCGCGGCAACGGGACTCCGAATCCCACAAGTGACTTGTTTGTGATGCCGGCGCAGGTGACGTTCGCCGCCACTTACTCGACCTGCAAGGCTCTTAATCCATTGACCGCCACGCCACTGACGAGCAAATGGGGCTATAGCTGGGTCATGGGTGAGAACTGCTGCTCGCAGTACAACCACGTATCGACGCCGAACACCATTTCTTGCGCGGGGACCGGCTTCGCGGGCACGATGGCCAACATGGCCATGCAGGTGTCGCCGTCGAGTTATCACACGGGCGGAGTGCATGTGCTGATGGGCGACGGCGCGGTGACGTTTTCCAACAGCAACATAGATCTGACGACGTGGCGAGCGATCGGGACTCGCGCCGGCAAAGAGGTCATCGCGCCGTAAGGCAATCGGCAAAAGAAAGTAGACCGGTCACTCCGTGACCGGAATCTTCGAGTCACGGAGTGACTCGTCTACTTTGGGGGCATCGCGCCGTTGGGAGGCTGAACGATGAAGTCAATTCTGTGGGCACGCGCCGTTGCCGCCGCGTGGTGGCTGTGCGGACTGAGTGCTGGTTGCGGGCCGCAGTCCGGCAGCGGCCACGAGCGATTCATCCCGGTGCCAGCGACAGCGACGGCGACGATCACATTGGCGCTCGAAGCCTGGCAGCGCGGTCAACCGCCCGGCGAAGTTCCAGGAACAAAGCCGGCCGTGTTCGTCGTCGATACTTACCGCCGCGAAGGACAAACGCTGGAACGCTTCGAGATCCTGGGAGAAGTGACGGGCCTGACGCAGCGGACCTACTTGATCAAGTTGCGGTTTGCGAATCCCTCCGCTGAGGAGAAAGTGCGTTTCGCCGTCATTGGCATCGACCCGCTGTGGGTCTATCGGCATGAAGACCTCGAACTCCTCACGCACTGGGAACACAAGATGCCGGAGCCTTCCGTAGAGAAGCAACCATGAGCGAACCGAATCCCATTCCGGCCGACAACCGAAAGCCGAACGCCGATCGACGTCATTCCATTTTCTGGATCGCGCGTCTGATCGAAGTGCGGTTGCGATTCGTGATCGTGTTGCTCGTGGCGTTCGTGGTCGTCGGCCGCTGGGAGACGTGGCGGAACTATTGGGACAAGTGGACTCGGCCGCTGTTCGGCGGAGCGGCCTACGCGGGATCGGTCTCGGCCGACACGGAATTCTTCTGCCCGATGTGTCCCGGCGTGCTGTCCGATTGGCCGGCGATTTGTCCGGTGTGCCACATGGACCTCGTCACGCGCCGGCGCGGCGAGCCAATCGTGCTGCCGGATGGAACGCTCGCGCGGATGCAGCTTGCTCCGTATCGCATTCAGCAAGCCGGAATTCACACCACCGAACTACAACTGCAAGCCGTCGAGAACGTCGGCGAGTGCTTGGCTCTACCCGAATCGGCCGTGATCGACACCGGTTCGCTGCAAGTGGTCTATGTCGAGTCGATGCCCGGCATGTTCGATGGTGTGGCCGTGAAGCTCGGCCCGCGTGTCGGCGATCTGTTCCCGGTCCGCGAAGGACTGAAACCGGGACAGCGTGTGGCGACCGCAGGAGCGTTTCTGATCGACGCGGAAACGCGGCTCAATCCGAGCCTCGCGGTCGGCTACTTCGGAGCGGCGGGCAATCGAGTCGCCAATTCCTCATCGGCAGCACCGCGCCGTCGCGTGAAGAAGAGCAAACTCTCCACCGCGGACTTGAAGCTCGTCGAACTACAAAAAATCTGCCCAGTCACCGGTGCCAATCTGAATTCGATGGGTGGCCCGGTTCCAGTCGATCTCGCCGGCCGCCGAGTCTTCATCTGCTGCGCCGGCTGCGAAGGAGCATTGAAAAAGAACCCCGAGAAGCACCTCGCCAAACTGAAGTCGGACTCAAGGTAACGAAGAAGGTGAAAAATGGTGGGGTGAAAAATGAGACGCAAAAGCTGACACACGCATTCTTTCAGCCTCTCCCATATTTCACCCAACCATTTTTTACCTTCACTTCTTCAAACATGATTGAACGCCTCATTGAATTGTCGATTCGGCATCGCGTGGCAACGATCGTGGCCGCGTGTGTGCTGGCGGTGTGTGGCGTGATCGCCGTTGGTCGCACGCCGATGGACGCGATTCCCGATTTGTCTGAGAACCAAGTCCTCGTCTTCGCCGATTGGCCGGGGCACAACCCGCGCGAACTCGATGAGCAAGTCACATCCACTCTCACGCGTCACTTGCAAGGCATCGCCGGCGTGCGCGTCGTGCGCGGAGCCAGCGAAGCAGGCTACGCGCTGTTGCATTTGATCTTCGACGAATCGGTCCGCTTCGAGACCGCGCGTGCTCGGGTTCAAGAACGTCTAACGATGCTCGGCGACGCGCTCCCCAGCGGTGTGACGCCGCGACTTTCACCGGATGCCGTCCCGACCGGGCAAATCTTCTGGTACACGCTCGAGGGTTCGGGTCTCGATCTCGGTCGGCTGCGCGACATTCAAGATTGGTCTTTGCGTCCGCAACTCAGCAGCGTTCCCGGCGTCGCCGAAGTCGCCAGCGTCGGCGGGCATGTGCGCGAGTTCGTCATCGAACTCGATCTCGTCAAACTCGCGGAAGTCGGCCTCACACCACGCGACATTTGCGACGCGGTCGAACACTCGCAAGCCATCCTCGGCGGCAACGTCATCCACAAAGGGAACGCCGAGTTCCTCGTCCACGCTCCGGCCGGATTCGGCGCATCGGCGAGCAGTTCGGAAGATGTTGACCGTCAAACACTCCGCGACCTCGAAGCGGTGTTGGTGCCTGTGGCGCACGCGGCTCGCGTGCGTCAGGAGAATGAAGCCGACGCACGCGAACCGCGTGCGCCACGCCTGCGAGACATCGCTCGCGTGACGATCGCACCGAAACCGCGGCGTGGTGTCTTTGAGAAAGACGGCAACGAAGTGGTCGGCGGCGTCATCGCCATGCGCTACGGCCACAATCCACTCGAAGTCACCCGCGCGATCCGTCGCAAGCTGACCGAGCTACGCGCCGGGCTGCCACACGGAGTTCGCATCGTGCCGTGCTACGACCGCACTCCGCTGATTGAAGGAGCGGTCGCGACTGTCACCGGCACGCTGCTGGAAGCGATGCTGGGCGCGACGCTGTGCGTGCTGTTGGTGCTGCGGCATCTGAGGTCGAGCTGCATCATCGCGATCACGCTACCGCTGGCGGCGCTGGCGTCGTTCGTCTGCATGGCGGTGCTGCGAACACTCGGCATCGCGGACATTCAGACCAACATCATGTCGCTGGCGGGGATCGCAATTTCGATTGGCGTGCTGGTCGATTCGTCGATCGTCATGACCGAAAACGCGATGACGCATCTGCGCCGCGAGTTCGGCGATCAGCCGGTGACGGGTGACGTGCGAGTGGTGGTCTACGCTGCGTGCCGCACGGTCGGCCGGCCGATTTTCTTCTCCGTGCTCATCATGTTGATCTCGTTCTTGCCGGTGTTCGCGCTGAGCGGAATCGACGGCAAACTGTTCCGGCCGCTGGCGTTCACAAAGACGTTCGCATTGATCGCGGTGGCTGTCTTGTCGGTGACGTTGGTTCCCGCGCTCTGCACGCTGTTCCTCCGTGGTCGGATGCGGGCCGAGACTGATAGCTGGCTGGTGCGCGGCGTGATGGAGGTCTATCGACCGGTGCTGAATTATCTGCTCGATCATCCGGCGGTGATGGCGTGGATCATCAGCGTGACGTTCGTGGTGGGGGTGACGCCGATCGGGCACGAAGGATTGTTTCGTGCGGTGTTGTTCGTGGCCTTGGTGGCAGTCGGATGGACTTCGCTCGCGAGATTCCAGCCCGACGCGCGAGCGAGGGATCAACGGAAACAACCCCTCGCTCGCGCGTCGGGCTGGTGTGGATTGCTCATTGTGATCGCGCTTGTCGCTCAGCAGACGATGAAGCCGCTGGGGACCGATCTGCGTGTGCCGCTCGACGAGGGCATGGTCATGGATATGCCGATCACCGTGCCGCGCATTTCGGTGACACAGTCGGGGGATGATCTCAAGGCTCGCGACATGTTGCTGTGCCGGTTCCCGGAAGTGGACATGGTCGTCGGCAAAGCGGGCCGCGCGGAGACGCCATTCGATCCGGCTCCGCTGGACATGATCGAAACGATGGTCTCGTTTCATCCGGCCGAGTTCTGGCCCAAACGCAAACTGCGACGAACCGATGCCGAAGGGCAGGGCCGTGAGATCCTCAAAGCGTTGTTGGCGGCCAAGCTGATCGCGCAGCAGTTGGAGACGAGCGATTTCGTGGAATCGGTCGCGGCCGCACACGCGCGGTGCGAGTTGGGTCTGCGCGAGTACGCCTACCATCGCCATCAAGAGTTTCAGCGCCGGCTCAGCCGGATGTTGATCCAATCAGCGCTGGCGCGACTGTCGGAGCGTTGGCATGACGAAGGGCGATTGACGCGCGCGATACAGTCGGGTGATCTGGCGTGGATGCAGGAGTCCCTTTCGCCGCATCTGGGCACTCACCTCGCGATGTCGCTGGAGGAAGACGATCTCCGAACGATTGCCGAACATGCGTGGGGGCAATTGGCTGAGAACAAACTGCTCGTCGAAGAGTCGGCCGCGCTGCGGGCAACGCCCGTGTTGAGTCGGCTCTGGCAGTCGGCCTACCAAGTGCTCGGCCGCGAGGCTCCGTCGGAGTTCGCACAGCTACGATCGGATTTGCGACGAGTCCGTCGCGCGGCGTGGGCCGAACATTCGGCGACACTTAACCGCGAACTGTTCGATCGCGGTCTGAGGTCGTTCTCGCAGCTTGTCGCGGAGGAATTCTTGAGCCGGGCGGATGAAGTGGACCCGCGCGTCGAGCTGTGGCTGGATCAAATCGACGCGGCGCGCTCGACAAGGTTGACCGGCGGCGAAGTGAGCGGCACGGCGCTAGCCGCCGGTGATGCGCGAGGTGAATCACCGGCGGCTAGTGCCGTGCCGCTCAAAGAACGCACCGGCGGAATGACGTCTCCCGACCATCACAGCGGACGCAGACTGCCGCCGTTGCCGGTGATTGATCCGGTCCCGGAACTGGATGCCGTCATCGCCACACAAACGCAACACTTCGCGCGGCGGGCGTTTCTATGGCCGTGCGAACGGGACGAACTGGCCGGCTTCGGCGGCGAGATGGATCGTGCGTTGCAGATGCCCGGTTGGACCAACGTCTGGACTCGGCCGATTCAGAACCGAGTGGACATGCTGGCGACCGGCATCAACACCGAGATCGGCGTGCGCGTGCTCGGTGGGAATCTGGAAGAGGTCGTCGCCACCTCCGAAGAGATCGCCGCCGTCTTGCGCGGCGTGCCGGGTGCTGCCGATGTCATCGCCGATCCGATTCGCGGGAAGGGGTATTTGGAGATCGCGCCGAATCGCGAACGGCTGGCCGAGCTGGGCGTTGATCCGCGCGACCTGTGGTCGGTGATCGAAACGGCGCTGGGCGGCAAGCAAGTGGCGACCGTGATCTCCGGGCGCGAACGCCACGACGTGCGCGTGCGAGCGGTGCGCGATGCGGTGCGAGATGAACTCGCGGTGCGGCAGTTGCCGGTGCCGAGACGGTGGGCGAGCGCCCCCTTTGTGACGTTGGGGGATGTCGCCGACGTGCGTATCACCGAAGGGCCGGCGACGATCAAGAGCGAGAATGGGATGCTGCGAAATTATGTCCGGCTCAATGTGCGCGGCCGGAGTACGTTCGACTTTCTGGCGGATGCGAAACGAGCCGTCGCCGAAGAGGTGCAACTCCCCGCCGGCACATCCCTCGAATGGACCGGGCAGTTCGAGCACGCCGCAGAGACGGCGCGCACGCTGTTGTTCATCACGCCGGTGGTCATCGGGCTGATTCTGTGGCTCCTGTGGCTGACGTATCGGGATTGGGCGGACGCGGGATTGATGCTGCTGGCCGTGCCGGGCGCGATCGCCGGCGGTGTCTTCTTTCAATGGTTGTTCGGATATCGCTGGTCGGTGCCGGTGGCGGTCGGGTATCTCGCGTGCTTCGGCATGGCGACCTCGACTGGCATCATCATGCTGGTCTATTTGCGCGAAGCGTTGGAGAAGCGCGGCCCACTGGCAGCACTGACCGATGCGGATTTGCGAGCGGCGGTCATCGAAGGAGCCGTGCATCGTCTGCGTCCGAAGTTGTTGACCGAAGGAACGACGATTCTCGGTCTCGCCCCGATGTTGTGGGCCAGCGGTGTTGGGGCCGAAGTCATTCGACCGATGGCGGCTCCGGTGCTGGGCGGCATCCTGATCGCCGACGAAGTCATCGACTTGTTCTTGCCCGTGCTGTTCTATTGGGTTCGCCGCCGACGCTGGCAGGCGATGCAACAGACCTCTTCCACAACCGGCGACGATTCGACGAAACTGAGTTCAATACTTCCCGAAAGGAAACTCGAAACATGTTCCGTAAATTGAAATTCGATGGGTGTCTGTCGATGGGACTGCTGGCGTTGAGCCTGTCGGGATGCAGCGGTGGTGGCGGTTCGGTCTCCAGCTACCAACCGACCGGAACGACCGCGAAAGCCGCGCTGACGACCGCGTTGGACGCCTGGAAGTCCGGCCGCGAAAAGCCGGGAGCGATCGAGTCCTCGAAGCCGGTCGTGCAGGTGCAAGACCAAGTCTGGGACTCTGGCCGCAAACTCAAGGAGTATCAAATCGGCGAGGAGACGTCCGTCGCCGGAGAGCCCACGCGGTTCAAAGTCAAACTGACTTTCGATGGCGGCGACCCGGCCCACGAAGACGGCGAATATGTCGTGTTCGGCAAAGACCCGTTGCATGTCTTTCGCGACAAGGACTATCAAAAGATGTCCGGGAAGTAGGCGGGGCACTCTTGCCGGCCCTCGTTCACAACAACTTCAGCACCGCATCTTTGAGCCGCCCGTTGGTCGAGATGCCGTTGCCGCCGTGAATTGTGTCGGTGCCGGTCCAGTCGAAGAATTGCCCGCCGGCTTCGCGGAGAATCGGCACGAGAGCCGCCGCGTCCCACGGATTCAGTAGCGGGTCGAGCATCACGTCGGCTCGGCCGGTGATGACGAGGGCGTGGCCGTAGCAGTCGCTCCAGCCGCGAGTCTCTCGCGCAGCAGCGTTGATTCGATCGAAGGCGGCGGACTTGTCGGCCTTGTGCCAATTGTTGAACGAGGTCGTGCAGACCATCGCCTCTTCCAACGTCTCGATCGACGAGACGCGCGCGCGACGCGGGGCCGCGTCGCCAATCTGCCACCACGCGCCGAGTCCTTGGCCGCCGTAAATGACTTCGTTCAAGGCCGGCAACCGACAGACTCCGGCGAGCAACTCGCCATCGGCTTCGAGTCCAATCAACGTGCCGAACAGCGGCACTCCGTGAATGAACGCCTTCGTGCCGTCCACGGGATCGAGCACCCAGCGGACTCCGTTCCGACCGGCCGTTTCGCCGAACTCCTCGCCGAAAACGCCGTCGTCGGGGAACTGCTGGGCGATCCGGTCGCGGATCAATTCCTCGGCCCCGCGATCAGCGGCCGTGACGGGCGAGCGATCCCGTTTGAGGTCAACGACCAATTCGGGAGTCAGGTAATAGGACAGAATCAGTTTCGCTGCCTCCTGCGACACCGCGAGGGCGAATTCCAGTCGTTGAGCAATTTCAGTCGGCGGCATGTTCGAGTTCCGGCAGCAACTGCGAAATGTGTGAGACAGGCTTGTGTCAGATTTGAGTGAGGCCGTCAACCAAATCGTAGCAGGCACACTCCGTGTGCCGTCTGTCGTAAGTCCAACGCCATCACATCAACGGCACACGGAGTGTGCCTGCTACCAAAAATCGGCCAGCCGCGAAAGACTCACCCGCCATGCTCGGCATCTTCCATGACCGCCGATATCATCCCCCGCCTTCGTGGCGAGGGACCGCTCCGTGTGGATGCGACTTCTCGCCGTTCTCGTCAGAACTTCATCGGCGGAAGCGCGAGCGTTCACACGCTGGCGATCGTCCGCCGTCGTGATTCATCTCCCTATGAGCCAACCCGCTTCGTCCGCCCCGCATGACGTTCAACTGACTCCCTACCAGGGCGGGCTGCTGTCTGGCAGTTTCCTGGGAGTGCTGCTGGCTCAGTTCTTGGGGACGATCAACGACAACGTTTTTCGTTGGTTCATCGTCTTCATCGGTGGCCGGGCGATTGGCGAAACAGAAGCTCTCTCGCTGGGACTGTTCTGCTTCACGCTGCCGTATCTGATCTTCGTGACGATGGCCGGGTATCTCGGCGATCGGTTCAGCAAGCAGAAAGTCATCGTCTATCTGAAGTTTCTGGAGCTGCCGCTGATGTTGCTGGGAGTTGCCGGCATCATGATGCGGAACGTGCCGTTTCTGTTCTTCGTGGTGGCTCTGACGGGTTGCCAGTGCGCACTGTTCGGCCCGGCGAAATTCGGCGCGCTGCCGGAAGTCCTGCGGCCGGACAAGCTGTCGGCTGGCAACGGAGTGATGGGCTTTGCCACCGTGATCGGCACCGCGTTGGGCTTGGTGATCGCTGGCATTCTCGATGATAAATCGAGAATCAACTTGGCCGATACCGTGTCGCTCTGGCAAGTGAAGTCCGAGGCGATTTTTCTGGTGACGCTGGCGGTTATCGGTTGGCTCTGCACGCTGCTGATCAAGCCGCTGCCACCGGCCGACCCGCATCGCAAACTCGCCAAGAATCCCGTCGCCGAGACTTGGCATAATCTCAGTCAGTTATACCGCAACCGGCCGTTGTTTCTGGTCGCATTGGGTATGGGATATTTCTGGCTGCTGGGAAGTTTGGCTCAGAACGGCGTGCTGGAGTTCGGACTCAACGAACTGCAACTTTTGGACAAGACCGAAGTCACTCCGCTGCAAGCGATGCTCGTGCTGGGTGTCGCGGTGGGCAGCATCCTGGCAGGACTCTGGTCGGCAGGCAAAGTCGAGTTGGGGATTGTCACCGTCGGCGCGACAGGCATGGCGCTCAGTGCGCTGATGCTGTTTGCCGTCGGATTTCCGATTGAATCGCCGGCACCCGATGCAATCGAACAGACCTCGGTCCGGCGACTGGACGAACGCTTGGCGAAAGCTCGCAACGACGCGGAAAAGGAAACCATTCGTAAGAAACACGAGCAAACAAAAGCGAAAGATGCGGCGAAGGGGCAACCCTCGCTTTCGGTTTATCCCGAATACCGAACTGCGAGCGCCAAGCGCGCGATCCCGTGGGCTGGAGCGTGTCTGCTGCTGCTCGGACTGAGCGCCGGGTTGTTCAACATCCCGCTGGAAGCGTTCTTGCAACACCGCAGCGATCCGAAGATGGTTGGTGTGAATATCGCCGCTAGCAACTTCATCGTGTTCTCGTTCATCTTGGGATCGTCCGGGTTGTATTACGTGCTGCGTGAATTCGTCGGTCTGACTCCCACGATGGTCTTCTTGGGCTGTGGTCTCGTCACTGTTCCCATCGCCGTGATCGTGTTTCGCTTGATCCCCAAAGAGACGGTGCGCTGTCTCTTCTGGCTGATGTTCCGGGTACTCTACAAAGTGCGAGTTTTCGGCAGCGAGCACATTCCGGCGACTGGAGGCGGGCTGCTCGTCTGCAATCATGTGTCCTGGCTGGACGGCATTTTGCTGATCCTGAATTCCGAACGTCCGGTTCGCATGATCGCCTGGGCCGAATATGTCAGCACCGGAGTCTCCGGCTGGTTGGCTCGTCTGTACGGCACGATTCCGATCCGGCCGGAAGACGGACCAAGAGCGATTGTCACCGCGTTGAACACCGCCAAGGCGGCGATCAAGAACGGCGAACTGGTCTGCATCTTTGCGGAAGGTGGGATCACGCGCACCGGGCAGTTGCAGCCATTCCAACGCGGTTTGCTGAGGATCATCGACGGCACCGACGCGCCGGTGATCCCGACGTATCTCGAT
The DNA here is from genome assembly GCA_945893045.1 of Planctomyces sp. SH-PL62. GTDB lineage: Bacteria > Planctomycetota > Planctomycetia > Planctomycetales > Planctomycetaceae > SXKJ01. The sequence continues at coordinate 32,288 of CAMDEA010000046.1, read as the reverse complement.
GAACTCTGGGGCAGCATCTTCAGTCATCGGGACGGCAAGATCTTTTGGAAGCGGCCCCGCATGTGGCCGTATCCGGTCACGATCGTCTTTGGTGCGCACTTAAAGCACCCCGATCACGTCAACGAGGTGCGACAGGCGGTCGAAACGCTCGGCGTGGAAGCGTCGATCAAGCGGCGCGATCACGAACTGATTCCCGTCCGTAATTTCCTGCGCAAATGCCGAGCCGCGCGGTCGCGCATGAAGATTGCCGATTCCTCTGGCCAGGAACTGACCGGCGGAAAGACGTTGATCGGTACGCTGGCCATCAAGCGTGTTCTCGAACGGCTCTGGCTAAAGTCCGACGAAAAGAACATCGGCATCCTGCTGCCCCCGTCGAACGGCGGCCTGCTGGCGAACATGGCCGTGACCATCTCCGGCCGCGTCTCCGTCAACTTGAACTACACGCTCACCGACAAAGACATCCGCTACTGCATCTCCGAGTCCGGCATCCGCCACGTCATTACCAGCCGCAGGTTCTTGGAGAAGAAGCCGGTCGAGTTTGACCCCGCGACACAGATTATCTATCTCGAAGACGTCAAAGAGAAAATGACCGGCGCGGATAAGGTCTTGAGTGCGATTGCGGCGCATGCGGTTCCGATTTGCATCCTCGAGCGCTGGCTTGGCCTGACACGCATCAAACCAACGGACTTGATGACGATTATTTTCTCGTCCGGTTCCACGGGGCAGCCGAAGGGTGTGATGCTGTCGCATCACAACGTCGGTTCCAACATCAGCTCGGCCGACCAACTCTTTCAGATTGATCGCACCGACGTGGTGCTCGGCGTGCTGCCGTTCTTTCACAGCTTTGGCCACACGCTGATGATGTGGCTGCCCATGAATGTCGATTGCGCGGCGGTCTATCACTTCAACCCGCTCGACAGCCGCACGGTCGGCGAACTGGCGCTGAAATACAAAGTGACCATCCTCGCCGCCACGCCGACGTTCCTGAAGTCGTACCTCAAACGCTGCGACAAAGAACAATTCGCCGCGCTCGACCTCGCCATCGTCGGAGCCGAGAAACTCCCGCAGGCACTGGCTGATGAATTCAACGCCAAGTTCGGCGTGATCCCCACCGAAGGCTACGGCTGCACCGAACTCTCGCCGCTCGCCGCTGCCAACGTCCCCGATCACCGCTCGCAGGGGATCACGCAAATCGGCACGAAACTCGGCACCGTCGGCCGTGCCATCCCCAATGTCTGCGCAAAAATTGTCGATGCCGACACGCACGCTGAACTCGGCAACAACAAGCCCGGCCTGCTGCTGATCGGCGGCCCCAATGTGATGCAGGGTTACTTGAACAACCCGGAGAAAACCGCCGAAGTAATTCGTGACGGCTACTGGTACAACACCGGCGACATTGCCGAAATCGACGACGACGGCTTCATCAAAATCACCGGCCGCCTCAGCCGTTTCTCCAAGATCGGCGGCGAAATGGTGCCGCACATTCGCATAGAAGAAGAACTCGCCCGCATCGTCGAAGTCCCCGGCAGCGAAGACGCCGAAATCAAACTCGCCGTGACCTCCGTGCCCGACGCGAAGAAGGGCGAGCGGCTGATCGTGTTGCACAAGCCGCTGTCGAAATCCGTGGACGAGGTGCTGAAGGAACTCGGCCAGTGTGACCTGCCCAACTTGTGGATCCCCTCCGCCGATAGCTTTCTGGAAGTCGTGTCGATTCCGCTGCTAGGAACTGGCAAGCTCGACCTGAAAGGGATCAAGGATCAGGCCCTCAAGGCATTTGGCCCGGCGGCTCCCACTGCCGGTTCCTGAATGTCTCACGGTTGTCCCTGCAACGTTTTGGAAGGTAGCCGGCACATTCCATGTGCCGTCAGCCTGAGAAACGCCGACGGCACATGGAATGTGCCTGCTACATTGACGCCGCCCCGCTCGCCTAAGGCCTCATCATGATGACACCACAGCAAATGCGAGCGATTCTGGAGCAGTCGTTGGCGGATCGACGGCTGTCGCGGGCCGAGAAGTCCGTGTTGAGTCAGCATCTGGACGAGGCGGATGCTGATGCGGAGCAGTTGGCTCTTTTTCGCCGGCAGGCATTCAGCTTGGCCAGGGAAGCGATCGATGCCACGAATGGGACGATGATCGTCGAATGGCTGGAAGAGATTGCCAAAGTCCTTCATCCAACGACGGGGCAAGAGCAAGAGCACATGACCGAGGCGTGGTTCAGTCCTCACGACGATTGCCCGCAACGGATTCGGACTCTGCTGGCTCAGGCGAAACGGACGGTTGATATTTGCGTCTTCACGATCACGGATGACCGGCTGACTTCCTCCGTGCTGGAGGCACACGGTCGAGGAGTCCGGGTCCGCATCATCACCGACAACGACAAAGCGGCCGACCTTGGATCGGATGCGGATCGGTTTCTTCAGGCGGGTATCGAACTGCGCGTGGATCGCACGGCGTACCACATGCACCACAAGTTCGCGGTGTTCGACGGGAAGATTCTGCTCAATGGCAGCTACAACTGGACGCGCGGAGCCGCGGCCAACAACGAAGAGAATTTCGTTGTCACCAACAACAGTCATCTGGTGGCGATCTTCTCAAAAACGTTTGAGGAGTTGTGGCAGCAGTTTCGGACATGACCCGACGGAAAGCCCGGTTACTTCGTGTTGTGGTCGCCGTGTCGCCCTTCCTTGAACTCACCGACGTAGGGCGTCCCGTCGACTTCGCCGCTGATCGAGCCGGCGAATTCTTGCACCTTGCCGAGGCTCTCGTGCTTGCCGACGAATCGTGAAGCGGCCCCTTCCGCTTCGCCCTCCAGCGGTGCCGCGGCGAGTTCGACTTGGAATTTCGGGTCGTTGATGTTCAACAGGATCGTGGTGGCCTTGATCGGCGTGGCGGTCTTCTCGTCGTCGCCGAGGATGTAGACGGTGGCCTCTTGCTTGTCGTGGTCCACGGTGAACTCGACGTGGAACTTGCCGCCGCCCCAATCGGCGACTGCGCCCTCATGCGGGCCGGTTCCGTGGCCGGCGTGTTTGTGTCCGTGATCGTCTTTGGCTGGCGTGGTCGATGCGGCAGGGGGCGTCGCGGGTGTCGGAGCGGGTTTCTCTGTTTCACCGCAGCCGATGGCGAGAGTCAGGGTGAGCAATAAGCTAGCGTGCAATGAGGAGCGTTTCATGGTCTGAGTTCCTTTCGAGAACGGTGTTGCGTGAGGGTGAGTGATCTGACCTGCGCGTCTCACGCGGGAGCGAAGTCAGTGGTGTTTTCATCCGACGAGGTTGTCGCCTTCCGACTGAGCTTGATGCACGAGCGCGTCGGCGTCCTTGCCGCTGAACTTCCAGAACAGGCCGGGGTGAATCAGGAACTCGCAGAAGGTCGAGGTCACGAGTCCTCCGAGAATCACCGTGGCAACGGGATACAGGATTTCTCGACCCGGCTCTTGGCCGCCGAGAACCAGTGGCACAAGGCCGATGCCTGCCGTCAGCGCGGTCATCAGCACGGGAGCGAGTCGCTCCAGACTGCCGCGTACGACCATTTCGGGCGTGAAGGCTTCGCCTTCTTCTTTCATTAAGTGGAAGTAGTGCGTCACCAGCAGAATGCCGTTGCGAACCGCGATGCCGCCCAGTGAGATGAATCCCACCAGACTGGCGACGGTCAGTGACTGTTGCGTGATGACCAGCGCCAGCACGCCGCCGATGAACGCGGTCGGCAAGGCATTGAGAATCTGCAAGACGATCCGCACCGACGGATACAGGATCATCAAGACCACAAACATGCCCACGACGGAAATCGCCGCCAGCGTGAAGATCAGTGTCGTCGCTCGCTGTTGGCTCTCGAACTGGCCGCCGTATTCGATGAAGTAACCTTCGGGGAGTGTGACCTGTCTCGACACACGCTGTTGGATTTCCGCGACCGTGCTGGCGAGGTCGCGATCCTGCGTGTTGCAGCGGATGACGATGCGGCGGCGGGCGTTCTCGCGATTGATCGAGTTCGGACCGGCCCCTTCGCCGACGTCTGCCAATTCACGGAGTTCGATCTGGCCGCGATTGTTCGGCAGGTCGATGCGCAGCCGGCCAAGATTGGCGTAATCGGTGCGATAGCTCTCTTCCAGCCGCACCAGCAGGTCGAACCGTCGCTGGCCTTCCAGCACTTGCGAGATGACCTCGCCCTGCAACGCCGTTTGCAGGATTTGGGCGACGTAAGCGCGTGTCAGTCCGTGAAACGCCAGGTCGTCCGAACGCAGCCGAATGTGCAATTCTTCGGTCTGACGAATCGATTCAACGACTGGAGGTGTGACGCCGGGGACGTCTTGGATCGTGGCCCGCACTCGCTCGGAAAGTTGCTGCAAGGTGTCGAGGTCATCGCCGACGATCTTGATCGCGATTTGAGCATACACGCCGGAGACCATGTGACTGATGAGGTGCGCCAACGGCTGTTCGACTTCGATGTCCACGCCGGGAACTTCGTCACGCAGTTCCGCCAGAAGTTGCTTGATGATGTCTTCGCGATGCCGGCCGCTCTGGGTGTTCATGCTCAGGATGTACTCGCCGGAGTTGACCGGAGCGGCGTGCTCGTCCATCTCAGCGCGGCCAGTGCGGCGGACGAAGTGGATGATCTCGCCGTTCGGGTTCTTCTCCGACTTCTGCATCGAGCGGAACTTCGCGTCGATGATCCCAGACGTTTGATTGGACGCTTGCAACGAGGAACCCGGCGGCAGCGTCACGTTGACGAGAATGCTCCCCTCGTCGAACTGCGGCAGGAAGTTGCGGCCCAGGTGAGCCATCTCCCACGCGGCAAACCCGACCAGCGACCACGTCAACACCAGCAGCCAGCTCGGCCGAGCCATGCTGAGACGGATCAAGTAGCTGGCCCCCCACTTCAAGAACCGCAGCAACATTCCGTCGTGAGCCGCATGAGTCGCTTTGGACTGCGGCAGCAAGTAGTACGACAACACGGGAGTCACCGTCAGCGAAACGATCAGCGACGCCAGAATCGAGACGATGTAAGCCACGCCCAGCGGAGCGAACAAGCGACCCTCGACCCCCGACAGCGCAAACAGCGGCAGGAACACCAGAATGACGACCGCCGTGCCGAACACGATCGCGCTGCGGATTTCTTTGCTGGCTTCGTAGACGACTTGCAACGGCGACTTGGGAGTGGCCAGTGCGTTGTTCTCTTTGAGTCTGCGAAAAATGTTCTCGACATCGACGATCGCGTCATCCACCAACTCGCCCATCGCCACGGCGATGCCGCCGAGCGTCATGACGTTGATTGAAAGCTGCGCTCCCGTGACGTGTCCAATAATGCGGAACACGAGCGTCGTGATGACCAGCGAAAGCGGGATCGCGGTCAGCGTGATGAACGTCGTGCGGAAGTTGAGCAGGAACAGAAACAGGATGATCAACACCAGCACGGCCCCGATCACGAGTGCTTCGCCGACGTTGAAGATGCCTCGGTCGATGAAGTTTTTCAGCCGGAACAGTTCCGAGTTGATGACGATGTCAGCCGGCAGCGAGGCTTCCGCTTCGTGAAGGGCTTCTTCCATGCGGTCGGTCAGCGAGCGGGTATCGATATGCGGCTGCTTGACGATGGTGAAGACCACACCGGCGCGGCCGTTGACGCTGCCGTCACCCCGCTTGAACTGCGGCCCTTCGACGACCTGAGCCACTTGGCTCAACAACACCGATCGCTCCGGATGAACTTTGATCGGAATCTTCCGCAGGTCTTCCAGAACCAGCGCTGAGTCCGGTCCGAGTCGCCCTAGCACACGGATCGGCCGCTCCGTCTCACCTTGGACCGCGAATCCGCCGCTCGTGTTGATGTTGCTTTCCTTCAGAGCCTGCTCGACGTTTTGCAACGTCACGTCGTATTCCAGCAGCGCGGCCGGATCGATCAGCACTTGATACTGCTTGCGGTCTCCACCTTGCAGGAAGACTTCGGCGACGCCGGTCACTTTCAGCAGTCGCGGCCGGATGACCCAATCGGCCGTCGTCCGCAACGACATTTGCTGCTCGGAGGTGGAGGGAAACCGCACGTCGTGCGACTGACCCGCGACGGTGAGGGTGATTTTCAATTTCTGTTTTTCGATTCTCGATTTGTCTGCATTCGCATCATCCGATGTTTCTGACTCCACAGGCGTTTGCCACTCGAGCTTTAGCTTTTCGATCCGCACAGCTTCCCAAGTTTCCACGCGATGCCGGTCGACCGCTCGCCAAGCCAGCACTTGCGGCAGCTTGTTGGCTTGTCGAACCAGCTCCGCGAGCAATCCGGTCTTCGCGATCGGAACCAACTCGCCGCCAGTTGGCCCCGGTTGGTGATAGATGCCGGCAATGACGATCTGCCCCATGATGGACGCGGGCGGCGTCATTTGCGGACGAATGCCCTCGGGCAAGACTCCGGCCAATGTTCCCAGCCGTTCCTGCACTGTCTGCCGAGCGGCACGAATTTCGGTGTCCCAATTGAACTCGATGTAAATCACGTTCAAGCCGGCGGTCGTCTGGCTCCGCACGGCCTGCACACCGCTGGCACCGAGCAGTGCGACTTCGATCGGTTGAGTCACCATCGTTTCGACTTCTTCGGTCGCGAGTCCGGGGCACTCGGTGATGATGATGACTCGCGGCCGGTCCAGGTCCGGAAACACGTCGATCGGCAACGTCGTCGCCAGATAAGAGCCATAGACCAACAAGGCCAGGCTCATCACGACCACCAACATGCGGTAGCGGAGCGCGAATTTGATGACGGCGTTAAGCATTTTGATTTTGGATTTTTTTGATTGGGCTAGAAAACGCGGCGCTCGACGGGTCGTCGAACATCATTGTCCAGGCGCGTGAACCGTTCCGTCGGCGTGGATGTGCAGGTCAGCCCGGATGCCGCTGGCGGCTTGAGCTTTGAGCACTCGGTTAAGCGAAGCCGCCCCGTTCTGAGCGAGATACAAACCGGACGTGACGCTGCCGTCATTGGCCAGCACGACGTGCAGGCGATCCTCGTGCAGGACATGCACGGCGAGGCGATTGAAGAGGTCGCCGTTCTGCCGGAAGACGTAGGCTTCCGGCCCTTCGCGTACAACGGCGGCGGAAGGCAACACGAGCACGTCTTTGAGTTCCTCAATCGGAACGTGCAATCGCACTCGCTGTCCCGGTCGAAATCGCCAGACCAAAAACGTCCGGCCCTCTTTTTCATAGCCCCGTGATTGGTTCGACAGTGGGATGAAGAAATCAAACGTGCGGCTGGCGGGGTCGATGGAATTCGCGAGATGCCGAATCTGGAAAGACTGCTCCAGCGCCGGCCAGTGCGCCGGATCGTCCTCGGCAAACTCGATCTGGATAGGCCAGCCGTTCTGAGCCGCCGTCTCCAGGAATGGAGCTTCCTGCTTAAAGGAATGTCCCTCGATGTAGAGCGAATGATGGTTGGACAACATCGACAACAACTGCCCGGCTTGCACCTGTTGGCCCAGATCGACCTTGAGTTCTTGCACCTCGTAGACTGGACCCGCGACACGATCGTCGACCAGGGGCGACTCCGTCTGTTGGGCCTCCACAGGCTGCCGGATATTGGTGACTAACGGCGGAGCAGAGACTTCGATCGTCGAGACAAAGTTTCCTTCGGTCACCTCGTCGATCTGCTCCAGTTTGAGTCCGCGCGTCAGCAAGTCTTGGCGGTACGCCTGAATCGCCGCCGATTGCCGACGAACTTGATTGTCGAGTTCGATGAGCTTCGTCTCGGCGACCGCTCCGCTCTTGGCCGCCTTGGCCAACAAGACTCGCTGTTCTTTGAGCAGTTCCGTTTCGCGCGTCGCCTTGAACAATTCCGACTGCGTGTTCTGGAGGTACTCGCTGAAGAGCCGTAGCGTGAAGAGCCGGTCGCCGGGTTTGACGGTGTCGCCGGGAAAGGCATGAACTTGGACTACGGCTCCGACTGCGGGTGACGTCACGCCTCGATCAGATCGGCCCGGCCGATCCACGATCGCACCGGGGATTTGAATCGCCCGCCAATAAGTCTGTGGCTTCGCCGCCTTTGCGACTAAGCCCAAGTTCTTCCGCGCCTGCGGACTGAGCTTGAGCACCTTCGCTTCTGCGATCTCAACTGGGCGCTCGGCGGTTGTCGCGGCCGGCGCACGCGGCGTCAGCCAGCGACTCAGTTGATCGCGAAAGAACCACGCGGCTGTCGCAAGTCCGCCGACAACTATCAAACCTGTGATGCTCAGGAGCACTCGTCGAGTCTTCATGGGACACCTCGCCATCTCATTTTGATTTTCGATTTTCAATTTTCGATTGTGCTGCCAGGCAGTCGCCTGCGGTTCAATCGAAAATCACAAATCATCCATCGAAAACTAGATGACGAGGACACCGGAGCGCTCGCGGCGCGCAGTGTCACACAGCAATGCCACAGCAGATCGTTGCCGTGGGCGCACCTCCGAGCGAGCCGGCAATCGCGGCGTCAACTCTGTCGGCGTGAGAAGATCTGCCTCTGGAATGTGCGATCCAACTAGGGAAGCATCCGGCAGAGTGACTTCGGAAATCAGTGGCACCCATTGATCCGTGCTCGCCGTCGGCCGTGGCGAATCCGAACGCTCCGGCGTGGGCAGCGGAAGCGAAGTCTGGAAACCAAACCAGAACACATGCTGATGCTCATCGGGCGACTGTGGCGAATGACTCGCGCGGTCGTCGTGAGTGTGCTTGGTCTGTGCCGCATCCGCAGAGTGATGATGTCGCGGCGAATGGGAATGTCCGGGGACATGCGCGTGACGCTCACCCGATGCGGTTCCATGCTGATGCGACTGGTCACCGTCCGCATGACTGTGCCGCAGCGCAGGCGACGACATCGCTGGAATCGCCATCACGGCGATCAGCAACAGAGTCATCAAATGGCGGCCGGGCAATCGCATGTCTTCCTCGAATCAGTCGCGGCGGAAAGTAGCACGACCGGAATGGGCACGGAAGCTCCGTTCCTAATTTGGCCGCGCTCTTTTGCTGGCAGTGACCCCATTTGGGAGGTCGAGGCCGCCCCGATCAATCGGGTCACTACGAGCGATCGCGTGCAATCGCTTCAGTTGGTTGGCAGCTCGACATGAAACTCGGTCAGGCCCGGGCGCGATGTCAGTTCGATCTGGCCGTGCATGGAATCGTGGATCAGGTTGTAGACGATCGCCAGACCCAGCCCCGTGCCTCCTTGGTCTCGGCCTGTGGTGAAGAACGGTTCGAAGACGCGCGACTGCAATTCCATCGGGATGCCGCGGCCGAAGTCGCGGACGACGAGGTCGAAGCGTCGAGTGTCATTGGTGCCGTGATCGCTCAGCTCCACTTCGACGCGGCCTCCGGTTCCGGGCGGATAGGCGTAACGCTCGGCGTTCGTCAGCAAGTTCAGCAGCACCTGCGACAGATAGCCCGGATAGCCGTCCCAGTCCGGTGGGCCGCTGAGTCGCGACTGGAACACGACTTCGATTCCCGCTCGGCGGCCTTGAATGGAATATAGACTGAGCGTGTCCTGCACGCAGTTCGGAAGATGGACTCGCTGCCGAGCCTCGGACACCTGCTGTGACGACAGCGTTTTGAAGCGTTGGATCAGCGTGCTGGCTCGCGCGATGTTGCCCTGCACCAGCGCGGCCGATTCTCGCAGGTCGTCGCACAACAACTGCAAGCCAGGAGTGTTGTCAGCCGATGTCGTGATCTCTTGGACGAGCACTCCCAACAGATCCGCCGCTGAGTTCACGATCCCCAGCGGCGTGTTGACCTCATGTGCCACTCCCGCCACCAAACTTGAGAGGGCGCGATGCCGCTCCAACTCCATGTCGCTTTGCAGACGCTGCCGGCGAAGCATCTCCCAATAGAACTTTTCTTGCGTGCCACGAACGCGGCGCGAGAGATCGGCCAACAAGGATTCGAGCAGACCGCTCGATGAACGGAGCAGTTCCAGGAATTCTTCGCGAGACAGCCACAGGCAACGGGACGGCTCCACACAGGCGACGTTCGCCGAACGGGGTTCGCCGTCGAGCAACGCCATCTCACCGAACAGGCTGCCGGTAGAGAGGGTCGCCAACTCGACATCGTGCTGCCCTTGATCGTCGGTCAGAAAAACACGCACCCGACCATCCAGCAGCACATACAAGCCGTCCGGCGGATCGCCTTTGTGAAAGACGAACTCCCCCGCCGACAGCATTCGCGTCCGGCCGGTCGCGACGACCTGGCCCAACAGGTCGTCCGACAGGTCCGCAAAGAAGGGCAGTTGCTTCAGCAGCGGAATCACGTTCATGGCAGTTTCCAATGTCCTATTTCCACCCCGACTTACTTGTCGATGCGCTGCGCGAGGTGCGGCGATTGCTCCGCCAGCATTCGTTGAACCACCAGGTGCATCCACACCAGGCACGCCACAGAAGTGATTCCGAGAAATATCCAGCACGAAGTCCACAGGCCGGACAGGTTGAGGAGATAACCAAACAAGATCGGACAGACCATGCCTCCCAGTCCGCCGATCACACCCACGATGCCGCCGGTCATGCCGACGGCGTTGGGAAAGTACGCGGGAATGTGCTTGAAGACCGCCGCCATGCCAATGCCCATCGCCGTGCCGACGACGAACAGCAACACGGTGAAGATCGTGACATTGGCTTGAAAGAAAATGTGCGTCACCCCGCGAGCCACTAATTGCCGCCGCTGAACTTTCTGCCCCAGTTCGACAACCGGCGCTTGCCATTGACGCATCACGGGCAATGGCAGAAAGGCATCTTTGGTGCCGGATGAGGCATCGGCGGGACGCGAACGCAGTGAGTATTCCTGCTGGTCGATGACGATGATCTCGTCGGTGACGCGACTCACGGTTCCAGCGGCCGTGGCCATGATCCCTTCGCCTGGAGTCTCGATCGACAGACGGGGCACCGACAACAGACCGCAGCCGATCGCGGTGATGGTCAGCACCCAATACATCATCGTCCGAGCTCCCCAGCGGTCGGACATCCAGCCTCCCAATGCTCGGATCAAACTGGAGGGGACGCTGAAGAACGACGTCAGCAATCCGGCCGACACCACCGACGATTGATAGACATTGACGTAATACGGAATCAGCCACTGCGTCAAAGCCACGAATCCACCGAACAGCAAGAAGTAATAGAAGCCGAACCGCCACACGCGAATGCTTCGCAACGGCCCCAGTCGTTGCAGCAATGTGAGTGACGCGGTCGCGTTCGGCGTGCGAGTGCGGACCATCAATGCGAACACAATCGCGGTGACCACCAGCGCGGCCGCGTACAACTTTGGCAACGTTCGCCAACCTTCCGGCTGGTTGCCCCGTTCCGTCAGCCATTGCAACAGGAGCGGGCCAAAACTCCCGGTGACAGCGGAACCGACGTTTCCCGTGCCGAAGATTCCCAACGCTGTGCCGATTCGCGAAGGGGGATACCACGCCGAGATGTAAGCCACGCCGGCGGCAAAGCTCGCTCCGACAATTCCAAAACCCAGACCAGCCGCCACGAAGCCCCAGAATCCGTTGGCCAGCGAGACACAGTACATCGGCACCGCCGCGAGCAACATCAGACCCGCCAGGACGGCTCGCCCGCCAAACCGATCGGCCAAGACGCCCACTGGCAATCGAAACAACGATCCGGTCAGCACGGGAATGCCCAGCAACCAGCCCATCTCCGAGCGAGTGAATGCGAAGAGCTGCTCACTGACGACATAGGTCAACAGCACGCCATACAGCAACCACGCGGCAAAACAGACGCCGAACGCCAGCGTTGTCATGATCAGCGCCATGCGCGCCTGCGATCGTTCATTCATCGTTCTTCCATTCGAGTTTTGGCGAGCGGGGCGGCGTCAGCCCCCCGGTGATCTGTGAGTTGCGCAAAAACCGGGGGGCTGACACCGCCCCGCTCGCCTTTTTTCAATCGCATCAGATTTGATAATTGAACGCCCGCCCCCAAGCTCACACACCGATCGACGAGTAGAACGGTTCCTCGCGGTCTTCGAGCAGGCGCTGAGCGACGACTGCATACAGTGCATTGGCGGCATGAGCGGCTAGAACGGGCAAGACTTGCTCGACGATGTGATCGATTCGGTCCCCTTGCACGTAGATCCAGCCGTGACCTAGCTCGCGATGCAGCCGCAGCGGAATCAACAGTCCTTCGGCCCACCGCGTCGCCTGCACTGCCGAGTGTGCTTGCGGATCAGCCTGCACACGTTGCGCGAGCGCCTGAGCCGCTGCCTCATCCGCACCGCCGGGCGTCGAGTTCAACAGAAACCGGATGGGATCACCTTGGCTGGCAAACGTTTCCAAAGACAACACGGCGAGTTTGGCCTCGGTCAGATCGGCTGCGGCGGCGAGCGTCTTTCGCAACGCCAGCTCGATACCGTCAAACGAATGCACTTCGCTCGCGCAATCCAGCACGTACTTCAACAACGTGCGATGGCGTTCGAGTTCCACCAATTCTTCGTGAGCTTTGATCGCAGTACGAACCGCCGCGTACAGACGGGTCGTGGTCAACTCGGTCTTCAGCAGGTAGCCGTCGATGTCGTACTCGTCGATCGCTTGTTTCTCCGGTGCCGTTCCCGGCTGGCCTGTCCTGAGCAGAATGCGCACCAGCTTGTTGCTGAGTTGCTCGCGAATCGCGCGGCACGCATCGAGTCCGGCATGCTCGGATTCCATCACGACATCGAGCAGGATGACCGACGTCTCCGGGTGAGCCTGCAAGTCGGCGACGCACGCGGCCCCACTGGTGGCTTGCACGAGTTCCACACCCCGACCGCGATACTGCACCTGTCGCAGACTCAGCCGAGTCAGCGTGAAGACATCCGGCTCGTCATCAACCACGAGAATGCGGTGCTTGTCCGGTAAGTGAATCATGAATTGCTCTCCAATTTGAGATTTGAGATTTGAGATTTACGATTGCCGTTCAATCGAAAATCAAAAATCATCAATCGAAAATCTCACGTCACCTTCTCCAACGTCACACGGGTCAGTTTGAAGTTCGATTGGGCTGTGTACGGACAACGGCCGAGATGCGACGTCAGGTCGTTCAAATAGCGGCCCTGCTCGATCTCGGCTTTGCACTTGTGGAAGCTGATGTAGAGCGTTCGGCCACGCAATCGCGATGTCGGGATGACCGGCAATACGAGGGAGGCTTGAGTTTCGACGCCGGTCACACGCACATGATCCCCCGCGCTCAGACCGAGTTCGGCGGCGAGACTCAGCGAGACATACAACGGATTCTCGTCCGGCAGATCCACGGCGGTCGTCGCCTTGCCGGAGTTGAACGTCGCGACGGCGAAGTGAATCCGCTTCTTGTCTTCGCTGAGCGTGGAACGTCCCGAATCGAGAATGAGTCCCTCGGCGAGTGACAAATCCGCTTCGGTCGGGACAAAGAATTTGAACCGGCCGGGACGCCGCCAGATGTCGCGAAACGGCACATGCGTCGGATCGTCGTAGTCCAACCGATATCGCGTCGTGCCGACGCCGCCGTAAATGATCTCGCCCTGCTGAATCAGATCGTCCCAAGTGATGGGCCGCCCGTCGGCGTGCTCCGGCCGGCAATACAACGGGCCGAGGTCGCCCGACGATGTTGAGCCGGTCATGTAGTCTTGAATCCGTGCCCACAACTGCGGCCGGCTGACCTCGCCATCCAGCCGATCAAGGCCACCACCCGATTCGGCTGGCTCGAATCGCTGTCGCAGATAGCCAGAGTCCGACAAGCGGCCAAGTTCAGGCCACTGTTGCCGCAAGTCGGCATCGTGTCGCAGTCGCTGCGAGATCTCGGCCATCACGTCATACACAATGGTGGCGTCGGTTCGCGTTTCGGGAGTTCGTTGTTTCTGAGGCGACGACAAGCTCAGACGCCATTCACCGTTTTGATAGAGCTTGGCCGCGGCCACATGTGGAGGGGATGGGATGATCAACTCGGCATTCTCGACCGTAAACGGATCAGGGATCGGGTCCACGACCACCAGTTTCGTATTCGCCGCCTTAAGCTTGTCGATCCAACGGACTCGGCCCAGCATGTTGCTTTCAAACTGCGTTCCGAAACAAACGAAGAGTTCGGGGACATCCGACGGATCGGAGTAATCGAGCGCCGCTCGCGGCGTATCGGCGACGGCGGCTTGATAGGCGTTCTCCGGCAAGCTCATACGTCGCGCGACCTCGGCCGCGTTCTCCGGCGTGCATCGCACGCGACCCATGAAGTAATTGCGCGAGAGTCCCTGCACTTCGGTCTGCGCATTAATCTGACCGGGAATGCGAACGGTCCCTCCGGCCGGAGTCCCGTCCGCGTGCAGTCCATACTTGCCGACCATCGCCAGCAGACTGCCCCACAAGCAGTGCGCGACGACCCCTTTCGTCTGCGACAACCCGACGGACGGAATGTTGATCGGCACCACCCCCGGCCTCACAAGCTGCGCGGCGATGTCCCGAATCCCGTTCAACAACCGCTTGGCCAATGCCGGTTCCGGAGCGATCCGCTCGGCCGTGCGCGCGGGGTCGAATGTCTCGGACGCCGCCAAGGCGCGGTAGCGATCGAACGACTCTCGATCGGCGAAGCGATCGAGAAACCGCTGCTCGATGGCCCAGGGAAACTGGGTCAACACCTCGTGAGCAACCGCCAATGCGAGATGCGGATCGGAACCCGGTCGCACCAGCAACAGTCGTTCTTCACCGCAGCGTTTGACAAACGCACGAGCCGTTTCCGACTCGATCACTTCGACAAGGTAGCCCGTCAGATGGGGCCGCTTGTAAAGCTCCGCAAACACCGGAGGATGCGAGATCAAACCGTTCCAGCCATTCAGTAAGTAAAACCGATTCGGTCCGTTGAGTCCCTGGTCAATGGTCAGGAACGGCCCTTCTTGCCCGGTCAGCAGCTCGTTATGCACGGCACCGGCGTTGAGACAGTGCTCGGCATTCCCGGCCAGATTGCGGATGCCCAACAGCCGAAAGACTTCTTGAAACGCAAAGATCGTGAAGTAGTCAATCTGCCCGCAGGCATAGATCAGCGTGCGACCATGCGGCGGCCGATGCTTGAGCAGCAAATCCGCGAAGCGCCCGATCGCCGCTTGATAGGTGAGCGCATCGCGCGTCCCCGATTCGCCACGGCTGCTCGGTTCGGCGTGAATGGGAAACACGGGACTTTGCCGTCCCATCGATGTCCGTAACTTGAGACAACCAAGAGTCGGCAGCCCCTCACCGAGCCGCGTCCGCTGCGTCGAACCCCTGGCCATCGCCAACGCCCAGCGTTGCACTCCAGGTTCCAAGGATTCGGTGACAGCGCTCGCGACGATGTCTCGCGAGCCGGAGTCCGATTCCCAGCGACCGCTCAGCAGCGGCACCGTCAGTCGCGGTTGACCATTCAACTCCAAGTCGAGCCACCGACCGTCGCGGATTTCGGCGACGTATTCTCGTCGCCCCGCACTCGACTCCACTTTGAGAACTCCGCGCCCTTGCGGCAGTGCCTGATCAACGCGCCGATCATCGACCGTCAATTGAACCGAGTCCCCGACTCCGCAGAACGAACAGGCATAGCGAGCTTCGCCCTCGATGTTCCCTCGGAGGAACCGCGGCAGTTCACCAAGATCTTCCAGAAGCCCGGTGTGCTCCAGTGTGCGAGGCGGCACATTGCATCCTTCAAGTGCGAGCGATTGGGACGACGAAACTGATCCCAAACATTTCCGTGGACGTGACCGACCTGACGTGAGCGCGGCGGGATACTAACGAACTCTGCAAGATTTCCAACGATGAAAAATGCCGCGAGTTCAACGGCGATCTCAGCACCAAGACCGAGTAAACATTGTCGTCGCTATTCATCGCGCTGTTGATGGTTCATCGCCCCGGACAACTGCTTGACACGTTTCCAAACGAACCGCTATCGTCCGCCCGCTTTCCACAGCCAAGGATTTTGTTGGAACGCAAGTCTGGTCCCACGAACGAAAACTGCCGATATCGAGAAATCGTTCGGCGAGAGCCAACCCACTCCGCAACCCGTGGAATTGGTCGCTCTTGGGGTCTCAGTCAAATCTCCCCGGGGGATTAGCTCAGTTGGGAGAGCGTCTGCATGGCATGCAGAAGGTCAGGGGTTCAAGTCCCCTATCCTCCACTCGGAAGCCCCCGTTGACCGCTTGTGTCAGCGGGGGCTTTCTTTTTTGACGGCGAAGTTCGTCGAACACCTCACATTGCGCCGATTTTGGCTGGGCGGCCGCGCAAAATGACTTCTCCGAGCGCAAGCTATTGTTGAGGGATGCCTCCCGATTATCTTTTGCGCCGAAGCTGGAGTGATTGATACCTGCCTGTGATTCCCCGCCAGATCGAATTCCCGCCTACATTCCCGCCGAAAGGTGGTGCCTGGTGATGAGCAAGCTGACTCCCCGAACCGGATCGTGGTCTCGCCGCCGAGCCTTGCAAGTGGGCTCGGCCGGAGTGCTTGGTCTGTCATTGCCGCAATGGTTGGCGGTGCAGGCGCAGGCGGCGGCAGGGCAGGGGAGGCCGGCGGCGAAGAACGTCCTGGTCGTCCTGGAGCAGGGCGGCTTATCGCATTTGGATACCTGGGATCCAAAATCCGAGGCAGTCGCCGAGCATCGCAGTCCCTTCAAACCGATCGCGACGAACGTCCCCGGAATTCAATTCACCGAGTTGCTCGCCAACACCGCGCGAGTCGCCGACAAGCTGGCGGTCGTCCGCTCCATGCGGCATCCCAAAGCGGGAGCCAATGGGCATCCCGACGGGACGCAATACATGCTGTCGGGCTCGCATCCCAGCAGCCCGATGGAGATGCCGGACATCGGTTGCATCGCGACGAAGATTCTTGGCAGCCAATGCCGCGACTTGCCGCCGTACATCATGGTTCCCGGCAATGACGAGCAGAATGCGTCCGCTCGCACCGGTTTCTTGCCGGCGGCGTCGCGAGTCTTCAAGACGGGCGGGCACGATGTGTCTGATCCGAAATGGAAGGTCGCCGACCTGCTGCCTCGCGGAGAAAACGCTGGCCCGCGATTGAACGGTCGCCGCGAGATACTGGCCTCCATTGATTCACGTTTTGCGGCCGCTCGCAATGTCGATGGCATGGATCGCTTCTACTCGCAGGCGTTCGACACGCTGACCAGTTCGCGAGTCGATGCCGCATTCAATCTGCAATCCGAGTCAGCGACGACTCGCGAGTTGTACGGTAAAGGTCATCGTGGAGCCTGCTATCTCGTCGCCCGCAAGCTGATCGAGGCCAACGTCCGATTCGTGACCGTCGATGTTCGCTGGCCGTTCTCGGAGGCAGTTCCCGGCGGCTTCAATCTGAACTGGGACCATCACGACTTGATCTACACGTCCGGCTCCTGCGGCACGATCCGCAACAAAGCCGGCGGTGAAGGCCGTTACGGCATCGGCCACTGGGTGATGATGGGCAGTACCGATCGCGCGTTTGCCGCATTGATCCAAGACATGGATCAACGTGGCCTGCTGGCCGAGACGCTCGTCTGCTTCATCACCGAATTCGGCCGCACGCCGCGACTCAACGCCTTCCAAGGCCGCGATCATTGGGAGCACGCTTACTCGATCGTCTTCGCCGGAGCGGGCACACCCGGCGGCCGAGTCATCGGCAAGACCGACGCCGACGGCGGCTACGTCCTCGACTCGCCGCACACGCCCGAAGACTACGCTTCGACGATTTACGAAAAGCTCGGCATCGATCGCGACCAGCCGCTTTACACATCGACCAACCGCCCCGTCTTGTTCGGCCACGCGGGCGAACCGATCGCGGGCGTGATGTAGTCCCTTGGAGTGCTGTGGCTCGACACCGCCCTCCATTCAAGAACGCCAGACCGCATTTTCGCCGATCTACTTACGGTGGGATCTCGGTTCCTCGTCAAAAGCTGAAGACCGTAGGACGCGGGCACTTTTTGGATGGAGGGCAGCGTCGAGCCGCCGGCGCTCAGGACGCCGCCGATGAATTGAAACTCGCCCGATTCGTGGGTGACTTGCAGTGAGGCGACTTGCGGAGTCTTCGCGGGAGCCGAGGCGGTTTTCGTGATACCGGTCTTGCCGCTGTCATCGGGTGCTTCCGCTTCCGACGACGGCAAGATGATTGCCGCACTGCATCAAACGCGAGTGTCGCTACGCAATGATGTCTTTCGCGACTTTGCCGGCGACATCCGTTAAGCGGAAGTCGCGGCCGGCGTGCCGGAATGTGAGTTGTTCGTGATCCAGACCCAACAAGTGCAGCAATGTCGCGTGCAGATCGTGAGTGCCAAGCTTTCCTTCAACCGCTTGCTCGCCGAGTTCATCGGTCGCGCCGTAGCGGAAGCCGCGTTTGACTCCGCCGCCGGCCAACCACATCGTGTAGCCTCGATTCGCATGGCCGCGACCGCCCGGATTGTCTTCGCGCGGCTGGCGGCCAAACTCGCCGCCCCAGATCACCAGCGTCTCGTCGAGCATTCCTTTTTGCTTCAGATCGGCCAGCAACCCCGCAATCGGGCGATCGACCGACAACGCCCGCCCGCCCAGACTCTCGCGAATGTTGTTGTGATGATCCCATCCGGTGCTCGTGAGCTGAATGAACCGCACTCCTTTCTCCAGCAAGCGACGAGCCATCAGGCACTGTGTTCCAAAGTTCTGAGTGGCCGCATCGTCGATCCCGTACAGCTCGCGAACGTGTGCCGGCTCGCGCGACAGGTCGAGCGTTTCCGGCACGGACGTCTGCATTTGATACGCCAGTTCGTAGGACTGAATCAGTCCTTCCAGTTCTGGCTGATTCGCGTCCTGGGCGAGCGTGCGGCGATTCAGCTTCTGCACGAAATCCAACTGGCGTCGTTGATCCGCATCGTTGAGATGCCGATTCGCGATGTGCGGCACTCCGCGCGAACCGGTGCCCAGCCGCGTCCCTTGATACATCGCCGGCAAAAACGCCGAGCCGTAATTCTGCGCTCCGCCCAAATGCGAAAGCGGATTGATCGTCACGAACCCCGGCAGGTCGTCGGCCGCCGAACCAAGTCCGTACACAACCCATGCTCCGAGTGACGGCCGTACGAAGCTCTCGCTGCCAGTGTGCAGCGCCAGCACGGCTTGCTGATGCCCCGCATTGTTCGTCGTCATGCCGTTGAGCAAACACAACTCGTCGGCATGTTGAGCCAGTTTTGGAAACGCCTCGGAAATCCACAGCCCGCTCGCCCCACGCTGCTTGAACGGAAACGCCGACGGCAGAAACCGGCCCCCTGCGCGAGCCAACTCTGGTTTCCATTCGAGCGTGTCGAGCTGACTAGGACCACCTTCCATAAACAGAAACACGGCCCGCTTGGCTTTCGTTTTGAAGTGCGGCGGTTTCGTCGCCGCATTCGCCAGCGCGGCGAACGACAGCCAGCCGAAACCACAAGCGGTCTGTTGCAAGAAGGTGCGCCGCGACTTGTGGGAGGGGCACTCCTGTCCGTCCTTGTCGTTCGCATCTTGGCCTGCGGGCAGGAGTGCCCGTCCTAAATCATGATTACCGCACATATCGAAACTCCGCGCTGCACATGAGAGCTTGAACAAACGCCGTCCAACGAGTCTTCGGCGGAAGATCGTGCAGCAAGGCGACGGCATCCGCGACGTCATCATCAGACGGCTCGCGTCCCAACAGCCGCTGATACGCGAGCCGGATTCGCGAAGTCTCCTCGGATTCGTCTCGCAGCAGCCACTCGGCCGCACCGCGAGCACACTCGGTGACGAATTCACTATTCATGAAGAACAGCGCTTGCGGAGCAACCGTTGTGACTTCGCGCTGGCCCAGGATTTGATGCGGGTCGGGAAAGTCGAACGTCGAATACTCATCGGGCAGCAGCGATCGCAGGACCGGCAGATAAACGGTGCGGTACGGCGCGTCGATTCGCAGCAGGCTGTACGTCGAAGCGCCGCGAGCCTTGCCGCCAGTCCCGGCGACCTGAATGCCGGACGGCCGGTCGAACGTCAGCCGGCCCGATGCCAGCAGCAATGAGTCTCGCAGCGCTTCCCACTCCAGACGTCGCACCGTCGCGTGGCCGAACAAGTAGGGTGGGCACTCTTGCCCGTCCGCGTTTTCGTCGCGGCCAGTGACGGGTAAGCGTGCCCGTTCTACGACAGAATCCAGCCGATACGTTCGGCTCAGCACGATTTCGCGAATCAACTTCTTCACCGACCAATCGACAGCGATGAACCGCCGAGCCAAGTGGTCGAGCAGTTCGCGATGCGGCGGCTCGTCGCTGATCGAGCCGAATTCATCAACGAGCGGCACGATCCCGCGTCCGAACAGATGCGACCAGACGCGATTGACGAAGACGCGCGCCGTCAGCGGGTTGTCACTCGACGCGATCCACCGAGCCAACTGCAACCGGCCGCTCGCCGATGCGGGAATCGCTGGCAGTTCGGGAAGTCCGACGATCCGCACATCGCCGCGCGGTGGAGCGACATCGCGATCATACGGTTTGCCCTTCAATCGAATCTCGCAGTCGCGGATCTCACCATCGGCCGCCCCCATCGCTCGGTTGGGATCGGTGACATAACGGATGTCGCGCCGGCCGCTGCGCCACTCGTCCTGAAAGTCAGACATCGAATGTACGCCGGAGGACAGGGGAGTCGTCTGGCCTGTCACCACATCCGGCATCCGCAGCAGCAAATCGCCATCGACATAGTCGATGCTGCCAAACTCGCGCGTATGAGTCCCTTGCCCGGTCCACAGCCGCGTGCTGTGAAAGATGCCGGCCAGCGCGTAGTAGTCGCGCATCGAGATCGGATCGACTTTGTGATCGTGACACCGAGCACAGCTCACCGTCAGACCGAGAAAGGCCCGCGTCGTCACGTCGATCTGATCGTCCACGCGATCCATGATCGACTGCTCGCGCGAGCCTTCCTGCAGGCTGATCGACCCCAGCGCCAGGAACCCCGTCGCGATTCGCTGCTCCCGTTCCTCGGCCACCGATCGAGCCGGCAGCAGGTCTCCCGCCAATTGCTCGGTGACGAACCGGTCGAACGGCTTGTCCGTGTTGAACGAGTCGATCACATAATCGCGATACCGCCAAGCGTAAGTGAACGGCGCGTTCCAACTCTTGCCGACGCTGTCGGCGTACCGCACGGCATCCAGCCAATGCCGCCCCCACCGCTCGCCAAATCGAGGTGACTGCAAGAGCCGATCGACGACCTTCGCGAACGCCGCATCGTCGCTGGCCGAGTCGGAACGGAACGCCTCAATCTCGGCGGGACTCGGCGGCACTCCGATCAAGTCAAAGGTCACCCGCCGAATCAAAGTCGAGCGACTCGCGTCTTTAGACGGAGTCAGTGTGTTCTCTTCCAGCTTGCTGAGAATGAACCGGTCCATGTCGGACTTGGGCCAGGCGGCGTCGCGAACTCGCCGCGGCACTTCGCCCCGCAGCGGTTGAAACGCCCAATGGTCGGCTCCGTCGGCCACGACTTCGTGGAAGCCGTTCGACAGCGCCAGCAACATCACCACGGCTCCGAGACTTCGAGACGACGTTCGCATGGCTGGCCTCTGAACAATCGCGTTGATGGGTCCGTCACCGCCAGGAGCCTCACCGCGTCAAATGGATCGCGTCCGTGGCAGCTTGGCAGGGAGCACCGCAAACGTCAAAGGGATTCGATCCAACGAATGGCGTCGTGGACTCCATTGGCGTAGTTGGGAACGGAGGCTCGGCGATGGCCTCGGAATTGGTCGAGCCATTGGTGAGCTCGTTGTTCGGCTTCGAGTTCATTGCCGGCGCGCTCGATCGGTTTCAAGCGGACGTCCTGGCGGTCGTACAGGCGCGGGCGAGCGATGGCGATGAGCGGAGTCTGCGTCGCGCGGGCTTCCCAGACCGTGTTGTATCCGCCGGCTCCGATGAGCAGGTCGATGCCTCGCATGGCGGAGAGGCAGGGCCACAGCGAGACGGCTTCGATGCTGGGGTCGGTGCGGGCGACGGCGTCCAGAGAAATCCAGCGCACGGACGCTCGACTTTTCCACGCGAGTGTCAGCCGGCCTGATAGGTCGTGGATCGGTTGCTGTTCGGCGGAGATGCCCGACGCGATGACTGCGATGACCGGCAGCGACGGCTCGGTGATTCGCAGTCGCTGCCACGCCGTGGCTTGGTCCAGCAATTCGTGAGGGTCTCTCATCAACCACGGTGACGTCCTGCGCACGTTGGGAAGGTCGGCCAGCGGGCCAAGTTCGCCGGGAGACAGGACCAAATCATATTGCCGGGCCACTTGCTCGAGCTTGGCCCATGCCACGTATCGCGGATTGAGATCGCGATGGATCAAGACCTTCTTCGCTGAAAGCTTTGGCAACAGCCCGGACAACTCACCAGCCAGGCCGCGCGGGAAAGTATCCACGACGAGCAAGTCGAACGACGAGTTCGCCAATCGTTCGTCGACAGCTTGGGCCACTTGCTGGTGATCCAGGTGCGGCGAGAGTTTCACGAGCCGCTGCGGAAATCCCAACTCATCGGCGACCGGCACTCGTTCCGAGTACGGCGAGTTCGTCAGCACCGTGACGTCGTGTCCGCGAGCAATCGCCGCTCGCGCCAAGGCCAACTCGCGAGTGAGATGCCCCAAGCCGCCGCCCAAGGCATACAGGCACCACCGCATGGGTCGTTCCTTTGATCATCGCCGATCGCTCCGCGAAAGGACGTTCCTTCGCGAAGCGAAAGACGACATTGAGGCACTGCGCCTCAGCTTTCGCCCATGTCCTTCTCGTAGTGATCGGCGTCACCGTCGGTGTCGTCACGCTCCGCATCGAAACTGCTGCCGTCGGCCTCAGTGAAATCGTGTGGATCGTTTCCGGACGGCGAATCCGATAAGGAAGAATCCGATGACGAGTCGGACGACGAGCTTCGGTGCGACGAGCGCCCCGAATGCCAGCCCCAGTGGTAGCCGTAGTAATACGACGAGCCATAAAGGTACGGATCGTTGTAGTAGCGGTCGTGATAAACGGTGTCGGATCGCGAGTACTTGTCGATCTGCGAGGGTTGCTGGGGGCGTTGCTGAACTTGCCCGCGAGCACAGCTCGTGCAGAACGTTCCGTCCGACAGTTCGTGAGCGTGGTCCTCGCAGATCGGCTTCTCACACTGCTGGCATTTGGCGGTCGGAAGCTGGAAGCACTCGTGCTTGAACAAGAACCCGGAGGTTTCGTTGCAGGTTGCGTCTTGCCAGTTGGGCATGATGTAGGTTCCGTCGTGTTGGTCGGTCAGCTCAAGTAACCCGAAGCGTCAGCGAGGGCGAATGTCGCGCGACTCAGATTTCCGGAATCAAAGTTCTGTGAAGCGCTCGCCCTCGCTGACGCCTCGGGTTACATCTCGGTTCGAGATGACTTACGGTCGCTCGTCGATGGTCATTTGCAGGAGTAGGCCAAGTCGAATCGGCAGCGAATTGATCTTCTCCAATCCCAGGCAAGCGACACCCAACGTGCTGGCGTGGTCTTTCGTCGAATAGAGGGTCACGTCCTGGGCATTGCGGAGCGAGTGCTTCCCTTCTTTCAGTTTCGCTTTCGCGACGCTCTCGTCGTTCGGTAATTCGATCTCGTAGCCGTAGTCCCGTTTCTTGATGCGGTAGAGCCGCTCCTGATTTCCGTTTTCGACGGTCCAGTCGCCGTCGCCTTGCGCCGCCAGTTTGAAGAGCACTGTCTTGCGTTCCGGGTCTTCCACTTTGTAGTGATCGTCCACGCGGACGATGTGGCCGAGCACGACATCCTCCGCGTCTTTGATCTTCAGCGTGTGATCTTTGACGTGATACCGAGCCATCTCCTTCTCGTCCGGCCCGACCAGTTTCGCACCGTCGGGTTCCGGCTTGAGCTCGAAGACCCGGTGCCCGTCGGCATCCTTGAAGTGGATGTGCTGCTTGAGTGAATGCGACTGGCCCGCGTCGCTCGATGATTTCGGTTGGTCCGAAGCGACCTCGTTTGACGCGACTGGCGTGCCGGAGTGCGACTCGACTTTTGGCAACGCCGGCGCTTTCGCGGGAGGAGCCGCCGGCGGAGCCGCCTCCTGGCAGCCGATCGGCAGCAGGAGCAGCAGCACGGTCAGGCTCGCGAAGCACCTGCCACCTCGAACCGTTGGAGCGAAAGTGGAAGTTCTCATGAGCGTGGCACCCGTGACTGATTGAGAGCTTGATACAGACTGAGAAACATCATCGCGACCAGGTGTGGACCGCTG
Organism: Planctomyces sp. SH-PL62; assembly: GCA_945893045.1. Taxonomy (GTDB): domain Bacteria; phylum Planctomycetota; class Planctomycetia; order Planctomycetales; family Planctomycetaceae; genus SXKJ01. The sequence goes on along the minus strand of CAMDEA010000046.1, from coordinate 8,199 downwards.
GGCTGAGCGGCGTCGGGGCCGCGCGGTTGTCCGGTCCAATTGGCGGTCGTGAACGTGGTCAGCGAAACACGGCCGTCGGCCGTGTCGACCGATCTCGACGAGGCCCAGCCCGGCAGTTGCACGGCCGCAGCCAGCTTTGGCGAGATTTGTTCGACCTCCGCGTAACGCTTGCCCGATGGCTTGAGCGACAGCGTGACCTGTGTGGAGCTTTTCGACTTCGATTTCGATTTCGACTTGCCGCTGCGGCTGCGATAGCTCTTCGTGCGAGCCTGAAACTTCTCGACTCCGAGCAGTCGGTAGGACGTCCCGTCGAGAAACCGACCACGCAGGTCCAGCCACGGATCGACGAAGTATTTCACTTTCCACGGGCCGACCTCCCCGTCTCGTTGCTTCTTGCTGGCGTGGTTCGGCTTTCGCAGATCGAGCTGCAATTCGATGGTGGCCTCTTTGCTCGAATCCTTTTCGAGCAGTCGCAGCACTTCATTCGCCAGTTCATAGCGGCGGTTCGCCAAATCGGCTTGGGAATGCCGAAACCATTGCGTCAGGCAATAGACAATCGCGACGAAACAAACCACTCCCCCCACCTGCGCCGGCAGCGTCGCAAGATTCAGACGGCGACCCCCAAATCCGGAAACCATTCCGACCACAATCAAGACCACCGCACTCCAACCCCACCGCCGTCGCAACCGCTCATGCAGCGCGTCGAATTGACTCAGACCCAGTAAGTCCGCACAAATCTCCGCGATCGTTCCGGAGTGCTGGTAGATCAGCGTCTTCTGGAATTGGGCGAGATCCAATCGCATCGAAAACTCCTTCGCGCGAATTTCTCTGCTCGTAGACCGGACGCCTACGTCCGGTCGGGGCAATCAATGTCCGGACATAGGCGTCCGGACTACAGATTCGCGACGAATGACACCGGAGCCTCTTGAGAATGTCAACGAAGACCTGCGAGCGGATTGTTTCGACGTCGTTCGATCTGTTTCCCTCGCCGAAAGGTGCGTCGATTCACATCGCGGCCTTCTGCCAAGGACTGCGCGACGCGTTTGGAAACGTCACGCTGGTCACGCCGGAGACGGCATTCTCGTCGCCGAATCCTGAACTGGATTACTCCGCCACTTGGGCTTGTCCCAATGGTTCCCGCGCTTCTGCGCTACAGGAAGCTGTAGCGCAGAAGCGCGGGAACCACCCCGGCGAGCGGGGTGGCGAGATATTGAATGACAGCAGAGCCGCAACGCTGACATTGCCTCGGATTCAGCGACGCACTCTGGAGGACGGTTGGGAGCACGTCACGATTCCCGCGCTCGGCGACAATTTGATGCAGCGCGTGGTGAGTTTTCGACGTCACGCGGAATCGTGGTGGCGCAACCGCCGAGCCACCGTGATTCACTTTCGCTCGATCTTCGAGGGCTATCCGCTGGCCCGCGCGAAGCACGCTCGCTGCGACAAGCTGGTCTATGAGGTCAACGGACTGCCGTCGATCGAGCTGAAGTACCACTATCCCAGCGTTGCCGACGACGCCGAACTGCTCGCCAAGTTATTCACTCAAGAACAACGCTGCCTGGAAGCCGCCGATTTGATTGTGACGGTCAGCCAAACGACGGCCTCGCTGTTGATTCAGCGTGGCGTTGAGCCACACCGACTGCGAGTCATTCCCAACGGCGTCGATCCGTCGCTCTTCACCTGGCAATCGCCGCGACCGTGGGACGGCCGGCAAATCTCGCTGCTGTATTCCGGCACGTTCTCCGCGTGGCAGGGAGTTGATTTGGCGATCGAAGCCCTGGCTCTGTTCCGGCGCGATGCTCCCGCGAGACTCGTGCTGATCGGTTCGGCCAATCCGCGTCAGCGTCGAGCGATCGAGAAACTCTGCGAACGCCTCGATGTTGTTGAGCATGTTGAAATGCTTCCGCCGACGACACAGCCAGAGCTTGTCCGCCGACATCACGAAGCGGACGTGATCCTCGCCCCCCTGCGACCGACTGAGCGAAACATGCTGCAAGGTTGCTGTCCGCTGAAGGTCATCGAAGCAATGGCCAGCGGCACGCCCCTTATCGCCAGCGACCTGCCCGTCGTCCGCGAGCTTGCCGAACCCGATCACGACGCGCTGCTCGTGAGACCCGGATCGGCGAAGGCCATCAAAGACGCATTGCTGCGATTGCGCGACCAGCCACAACTCGGCCCGCAATTGAGCGCCGCGGCTCGCCAAACTGTCGAACGCCGACTCACCTGGCGACGAGCACAAGCAGAACTGGTCGCCGCCTATCGCGAGGTGCTCGGTATGCACCCGTAGTCCGGACGCCTACGTCCGGACAAATGACATTGTTCGGACGTAGGCGTCCGAACTACGGCACGCTGCTCACCCTAGCCACCGCCGCAGCACCTCACTCAGCATCGCCTCTTCCACCGAATTGCTGTATCGCGTTTCGACCGTCCGTCGCGCCGCAACGATCATCTCGGCTCGTTGCGGACTCGGCAGGCCGAGCACTTCCAGAGTCGCTTCGCCCAACCGATGCAGTTGCGATCGCGGCACGAGGAATCCGGTGCGGCCATGCTCGATCACTTCGGGGATTCCTCCGGCGTCACTGGCCAGAATCGGAACGCCGGCGGCCATCCCTTCCAACAGCGCATTCGGCAAGCCGTCCCAGAGCGACGGCAAAAGTAACAGGTCACACAACGCCAAATGCCGAGCGACCTCGCTCGGCTCGTGAAGCTGTCCCGTGATGACCAGCCGAGCCGCATCTTCCGGGCACTCGGCGGCGAACTCGGACAGCACTGCTCGTTCGCGCATCCGCACATCCCCGATCACCAGCAGACACGCGGGCCGCACGGCTCGCACAGTGCGTAACGCTCGCAGCAAATGCGGCAGACCTTTCTTCTGCCGCAACTCACCGCAGAATCCGAGCACCGCTTCATCCTCCGCGATGCCCAATTGCCGACGTAGATTCTGATCGGGCGATCGCAACGTGAACGTCTCCAAATCCACGGCGTTGCCGATCACCTGCGTGTTCGCCGAGCGTCCCAATATGACTTCGACCTTCTTCGCCAAATCCGCCGACACCGCCGTGAGGACCGATGCCCGTTGCAGCGTCCACTGCAATCGGGCGAAATCGCCGGGAGGAAACATCAAGCGGTCGATGTCGTTGCCTCGCAAACTGACGGTCGAGGGCAACCCGGTCATCTCGGCGAACATCGTCGCCATGAACCCCGCCGGAAAAACGTAATGCCCCCACACACCGTCGAAAGACCGCTGCTCGTGCAGCCATTCCAACACGTTCAACGAGTGCTGCAACGAAAAATCCAAGCCGCCAAACAACCCCAGCCGATGCACCGTCACGCCCGATACCGACTCGCTGGCCAACTCACCCGGCGGCAGCGACTTCGTCCAAGCCAAGACATCCACGCTCGCCCCGATCCGCGCCAGAGCTTGCGCGATCCGCCCGGAACTCTTGGCGACTCCACCGATGTCTGGAGCAAACCGCTCGGTGAGAAACAGAATCTTCGGCGATGTCATTCGGTTGGCTTCCAATCTCTTCGATCAAGTCGCCTTGAAGACCTTATTCGGTCGTGACCAGCGAATGCGCGACAGCAACAGATCGCCGCGATAGCCATGCTTCGGCAGCATTTCACCGTCGGTCACCCACGACTCGTCGGGCGACACGTTGACCGGATGAAAGTTGCCGCTGTAGGCCACGTCGTCGGGAGCATTCACGCCGTCACCAACCAGCGGCAGCACAATCCGCTCCGTGTCGCGAAGCAACCGCAGAGTGCTCGGATCGACCTGAGCCATGAACAGCGGCGATCGCCAGCGCGGCACGTTGATGTTGCTGGCATCCTTCCGCGTGTAGACCAGAAATAACCCCTCCGAATGAGCGAGCCAATGCTGTTGCGTCGTGGACATCGTGAGCGACTCGCCGTTGTCCCACGCCCACGGTTGCTTGTCGCTGAAGTCGAGTCCGTCATCGCTCGTGGCGACGTAGCCGCGATTGTCTTCCGCTCGCAGCGTGACGAAGAATTTGTCGCGCCACTTCACCAGCGACGGTTCGAGCAACCCGCGCCCCGCCGAATGCTTCATCTCACGGCCGACTTGTTTGATCGCCAGCGTCCGACCATCGAACGAGCACCGTACTCCCGCCGCCGAACGCTTGGTCCCTTTCGCTCCGAACGTCATCACGAAGGCGATGTCGCCGTTCGGCAACACGACTCGCTGGCCGCAGTTGTTCGTGTAGATCAACGCCCCGCGCGGATCGTCCCATTCCAACTTGCGACGCTCGCCCCATTGGCCGTCCTTCCAGACCGCATACACCGGCCAGCGCGGCGGCTGAGTCGTCTCAAACTTCGGCCCGCGATAACAAACGCTGTGCCCCAGACCGAGCACCGTCCCGGTCAGGGCATGAAACTCCGGCACGACATCGCAGACCCCTTCCTCCCAACCATCCTCCCGCTTGAGCCGCCCCAATGCCCGCACTGGCTGTGGCGCGGTCCACGTCTGCCCCAAGTCCCGCGTCGACATCCAATGCACCGGCCCAAAGAAATCCGACCCCGCAATCGTCTGCAACGTCATCAACACCAGCGGCCCATCGCTCGCCGGCACCACGCAACACCGAGGATGAAACCACGTCGGCCCACTCCCATCCCGTCCGCGCCGCAGCGTGACCTTCTCGATGCTCGTGATGAGTCCCTCTTGCTCAACGGCAAAGCTCGGCAACGCCAACGACGCGACACTCAATCCTGCCAAAAACTCTCGCCGAGTTGAACCACTTCGCGCCATTGAATGCACAACGCTCATTGAGTAATCCCCTTCCTTTTTTTCTGTCTCCATTTTTCTGTCAAAAAAACTGACAGAAAGAGAAAGAGGGGACAGAAAAAAGAACGCAATGAAGTTTCCAGCCGCTATGGCTTCGCAGTCTCGTCAACAACGGTAGCACCGGCGGCGATCGGCTCGTCGAAGAGTCTGTCGTCGAGCGGTTGATTGAGCGTCAGCTTCCGCACGAAGAGTGTTCGCTGATCGCTGACGAAAATCTTCCGGCCTTCGCCCTTTTCCTCGTCGTGATCGAAGGCCAAGCGGGTCTCTCGAAACGGCAAGAAGCGTCCCTCGCCGAGATCGCGAAAGTCGGAAAACCAAAACTCCCAGCAAGGTGTGAATCGCTTTCCGACTTCGGAATACTGCCGCTTGCCCCACGCCCCTCGGCGAGCGGGAGACAAAGCCGTGAGTTCTTGATGCACGGCATTCCAAACCTCGTTGGACGGATTCGCTCCGAGCGACCTGCCGAGAAACTCTTCGACGAGCCGCTGTTGGGTTTCGGCGAACTTCGGGAGGTTCGCAAACGAAATGATCCCCGATTTGGCGCCGTACCACCGGCCGTCTTTGACTCCGACGTAATAGCGATCGGACCAGTTGCCGCGAGCATCCAGCAGCACATGACAATCGACTCCGTGGTAGTTTTCACGATCCACGAGCACGAAGTCCGTGGCATCACCATAGGCTTCCCGCCGTTCCTGGTGTTGCTTGGCGTTGTCATTCCACCAGCAAACCAGCGGTTGGTGATTCAAGTAGCCGAGCCAACCCCAAAACGAACCGGTGACATGCGAGGTGTCTGCTCGGAAAACGGCGCGATCGGTGGCTTCTCGAAAATCCTCGACGTGATAAAGACTTCGCCGACCGTCCCACAACCGCGTCTCACGCCACAATTCGCGATTCGACGCATCACGGTGAAGCAACAAATACCGCATTCGCCGAGCATCGAAATCCAACTCCAACCGCAAGTTGGTTTCCGGCAGTAGTTCCGTGAACTTCTGCGGATCAGGCTGGTCCACTTCAAACTGCTTTTTGATCTGCTTGAGCGAATGCTCGATTCCCTCCGGCGTGCGTCGCTCTTCGATGCGAGCCATCAGATGAAATGATTCGAGCTTCCCGACCCAAGCGATGTCGTCGCGAACTCGCTGCATCAAAGCCGGACCATTGACGGCGTCGTCGGCACGCAAAGGCAATCGTGGCATGGCGACGACAATGATGACGGCAATGACGGCCTTCAAAAAACGGCTTGAAGTCTTTTTCGTCATCATCGAAGTCCTGTTTAGGCTGTGACTCGTCGCCATGATTTGATTCGGAGAAGTTGGTTCTGGCAAAGAAGGTCATCAAGCGATCTTGAGTCCGAGTAGGTCTGCGAGACTCGCCTCGACCTTTGCGAAATCATTCTCGGTCAAGTGGCCCATCGGGCGGACGATGTCTTTCTTATCGATGCTGGCCAGGACGCCACGAACGGCCGATGGTTTGACCAACCCATCCTTCTGCCAGTCAGCCAGCAAGACATCTCCGCGCCGAAATGGAGGCGAAACATTACTTGTGACCGCAGCGACGATCAGCTTCGTACCCGCGCGATTGAAGTCATCAATGCTGACGACAACGGCCGGTCGTCGCTTGCGACCCGGTTCGCCGCTGAAGGCGATTTCGGTGAGGATCACATCGCCTTGACTAAAGCTGGTCATAGACGGCGTCCTCGTCGTTATCCCAAACTTCTTGCAACGCTTTGTTTGAGGCCGCCCACCAATCGCGAACGTGCTCGGATTCCGACTCGCTGCTCGCATCACCCAGATTCAGCAACGCCGCTCCCAGCACTCTCCATTGTCGCCCAATCTGGACGGCCGGTGCGCGGCCCGATTTGATCAGTCGCAACGCCGCCGCACGCGAAACGCGAAGCAATTGCGCGACCTCGTCGAGCGTGTAGAAGACGTTCGGTTCGATGGCGATCGTTGCCATGATGGGTTTCCCTTCGAGTTTCAATCTTACTCCAGCGCCTTGATGATCGCCTCCACGCTGGCGAGTTGTTTTTTGTAGTTCTCCAGCACGTCGCGGGTTTGTTGGAGGACGTCGGGGGGGGCTTTGGCGACGAAGGCTTCGTTGGCGAGTTTCTTTTCGTTGGATTCGATCCCTTTGCGGAGTCGGTCGGCTTCTTTGGTGTTACGGGCGCGTTCGGCCTCGCGGTCGATCAGGCCCTCCAGCGGGACGAAGACGTCGGCGTCGGTCAAAGTAAAACTGGCGGCGCAGGTGGGCGCTTGCACGTCGGCTCCGGCGGCGGCGAGTAGAGCTTTCGCGAGGTTCTCGAACTGTGCGGCGACGTCGTGCAGTTCCGAGGCGATCTCGGCGTTGCAGCGAATGTGGAGTTGGATCGGAGTGCTCGATGCGATGTTGTTGATCGCGCGAACGTTGCGCACGGCGACGATCGTTTCCTGAAGTCGCCCGAAGCGGCGTTCGAGATCGCGGTTTTGCCACGACGTCGGGACATCGGGCCAGGGGGCAAGCATCACGGAGGGGCTAGGGGTTAGGGGTTGGGGACTAGGGGAAGACGGAACAGCGGTGGGCAATCCACGCTGCGGCGCGATCTCGTTGAGTCGCTGCCACAACTCTTCGGTGATGAACGGCGCGAAGGGGTGCAGCAGGCGGACGATCGTGTCGAGCACGCTGACGAGGACTCGTTGAGCGATCGGCTTCAACGCTTCATCGCGGAGACGCGGCTTGATCATTTCGAGGTACCAATCGCAGAACTCGTTCCACACGAAGTCGCGCAGGATGCGGGTCGCTTCGTCGAAGCGGTAGCGGCCGAGCATCGACGTGACCTCGCCGGACGTGTGCGACAGGCGGCTGAGAATCCATTGGTCTTCGAGTTTCAGATCTGATTGAGCCACCGGGCCGGGCGTGTATCCGGCGAACGGGGGGCGTAAGCCCCCTGGTGGCGTCGGGGTATCAGCACTTTCGGTGGAACAAAGTGCATCGGGACCAGGGGGCTGACGCCCCCCGTTCGCCGGATCGGCTGGCGGCATTAGGTTCAGCAGCGCGAAGCGGGCGGCGTTCCAGAGTTTGTTGCAGAAGTTTCGGCCGTACTCGAAGCGTTCGCTGACGACGCGGGCGACTGGTTCACCGGCATCCGGTTCGAACCAGGGGCTGCTGTACTGCGAGGCGGCTTTGCATTTCGCGCATTTGACGCGCGGTTTCGCTCCGCCGCCGGGGACCGCTTTTTGGTGCTCCAGCGTCTGCGGGATGACGTGGCCGCAGTGGGGGCATTCGTAGCCGACGGGCAGGCGGACGTCCTGGGTCTCGCCGGCGAAGCTGGCGATGGTGAACCGCACGGCGTCGGTGCCGTACTTGTCGATCAGGTCCAGCGGATCGACGCCGTTCCCCTTCGACTTCGACATCGTCTGCCCAAA